>CAJWPX010000013.1 GCA_913045065.1 uncultured Fidelibacterota bacterium
TCTTTAGTGGTGTAATATGATGATGTTCAGACATAGTTATCCTATCAAGTAAAATAGTGGAAATAAGAAAATCCAGATTATATCAACTAAATGCCAAAAAATGCCTACTAATTCCATTGGTGTATAATACGCAGAATGTAATTTATCCCTTGCAGTAAGAACCATTAACCAAGCAATTAAACCCATACCAATTGCTACATGCAAACCATGTAATCCAGTCATGATAAAATAAATACTAAAGAAAATATGCGGATTATTCATATGTGCAATCTCTGGGCCCATATAAGAATAATATTCACCTGGTAGTTGTCCAAGATGAAATTTATGTTCATACTCTAAATATTTGATACCAAGAAAGATAGCTGCACAAATAAATGTTACAAAAAGCATCACCAATGATAATTTCTTCTTTTTGAGTTGAATTGCCCAAATGGCCAATGCCATTGTAAGAGAACTTCCAATCAAAACAATTGTATTCAATAAACCTTTGTTGACATCTAGCAATAAATTTGCATTAATAAACATATCAGGATTCCATGCACGATATATTGTGTAAGCAACAAACAATGCTCCAAAAGTAAGAACTTCTGTCAAAATAAAAGCCCACATACCAAGCTTAGAAGTTTCATATTGTTGATTTACATCATAAAAATGGTGATACAGAAAATCAGGGGATGATTTATCGTGACTCATTTTCTTTTTAATGTAGGTTTGACAAGAACTTTATCATAATCATATGGACCATGCGTTAGTACTGGTTCTTCTTCAAAATTATGAGGATGAGGAGGAGAAGTTGTATGCGTCCATTCCATTGTCAGAGCACCCCATGGGTTAGTTCCTGGATCTAACTTATTATTTTTTCTTAAAGACCAAAGAAGATTTACAACCGCAATAAATATAGATAAACCTAAAATTCCAGACCAAAAAGTTGAATAGCTATGTATATCCGCATATTCTTGAGCATAAGTTGCATATCGTCTTGGCATTCCTCTTAAACCAAGTAAAAATTGTGGAAAGAATGTTCCATTAAAACTAACAAAAACTCCAATAGCACAGATATTGGCAATAGTTTGGTTATACATTGCCCCAAAAGATTTTGGCCACCAATGGTGTAAGCCACCAAGGAAGGCAATAATTGTTCCTCCTTGCATTACATAATGGAAATGTGCAACAACAAAGTAAGTGTCATGTAAATGAATATCTAATGCAACTGCACCAAGAAATATTCCAGTTAGACCACCAATCGTAAATAAGAATAAGAATGATAGTGCATAAAGCATCGGTGGAGTGAAAGATACTTGTCCTTTATACATTGTTAACATCCAACTAAATATCTTTATTCCAGTTGGAATACCTACGAAATATGTAATAAATGAGAAAACAATTTGAGAAAATACAGATTGCCCAGAAGTAAACATATGATGTCCCCAGACTAGGAAACCAATAAATGCAATTGAAAGTGTTGAATATGCAATAAATTTATATCCCCATATTTTCTTTCTAGAATGCACTGGTATAATCTCACTGATAATACCAAAAGCAGGTAAAATCATAATGTATACTGCTGGATGAGAGTAGAACCAGAAAAAGTGTTGAAAAAGAACTGGATCTCCCCCAAGAGCAGGATCAAAGATTCCAATTCCCAATAATCTTTCAAGAATTAATAAGACCATCGTTATTGCAATAACAGGAGTTGCCGTAATTTGTACTAATGATGTTCCATAAAGCGCCCATACAAACAAAGGAAGCTTATACCAAGTTAAGCCTTTAATTCTCATTTTATGAATTGTAGCAATAAAGTTTAATCCGGTTAAAATTGAAGAAAAACCTATAATAAATATCCCAAGGGTCATTGGAATGACATTGGTTGTACTGCTTGTAGAATAAGGAGTATAAAAAGTCCAACCAGTATCTACCCCTCCTGCAAGAATTGTATAAATAACAAAGACTGCTCCAAGACTATACAAATAAAAACTAAACAAATTCAATCTCGGAAAAGCTACATCCCTTGCACCAAGCATTAATGGAAGCAAGATATTGCCCAATGCACCAGGTATGGCGGGGATAATAAATAAGAAAATCATAATGGCACCATGTAAGGTGTACATACTATTGTATTGATCGTTTGTTATAAAATCGGCCTCTGGCGTTGCAAGTGCTAATCTCATACCCAACGCTATTACACCAGCAAGAAAGAAGAAGAACATTCCCCCAAAAAGATACATAAGACCAATACGTTTATGATCAAGGGTTAATAACCAAGACATAATTCCTTTTGGATAAGTAAGATAGTTGTTGTGATGATTATCGCTCATAAATGTCCTTTAATTTATAATTTTAAATTTCCGAATCCTCTTTTAAAGTTTTTAGAAATGCAATTAATGCATCCAATTCACGATCATTTAAGAGCCCCTGATAAGTAGGCATTACACCTTGATATCCAGCTACAATTTGAGATTGGGGTTCTAAAATAGAATTACGAATATAATTATCATCTATTGTAGCGCTACTTCCATCATCAAACACTCTTTCCTGTCCCCACATCTGACTAGTTTGTAAATAAGAAGGCCCAACAAGTGGTGATCCATCCAGTGTATGACATGTAATACACGCTTTTTTACTATAAAGTTTTGCTCCCAGTTCATCCAAAGGCAAATCATCATCTTCCGAACCAGCTTCAGCAAGCCATACATTGTATTGCTTTGGATTCATTACGACAACTTGAGCATTCATTTGGGAATGTCCAGTACCACAATATTCTGTACAAAAAATAGGATAAATTCCTTCATGTCGAGCATCAAACCACATAACATTATAACGATTAGGTAAAACATCCATTTTTGCACGCATTACTGGTATATAAAAACTGTGCAAAACATCTTTAGAAGATAAAACAATTTTTATCGGCACACCGGAAGGAACCACCAATTCATTTAAGGTAGAACCACCTTCTGGGTAATCAAAAGTCCAAAACCAACTTTGCCCAGTAACTTTGATTTCAATTGCATCATTAGGAACAGTAACCATATTTAGGTATGATTTAATACCCCATACAAAGGTAATAGAAACTAAAATAAGTGGAATAATAACAAATGATGATTCTAAGATAGAGTTATGATCTGTACTACTAGTAAGTCGTACTTCATCGTTCTTTTTAAAACGATATTTGATAGCTAGATAAATCATGCCAAAAGTGACAATTGCAAGTAATGCGAGTGAAGTATAAAATATAAAATAGAATAGGTTGTCAATATCTTGTGCAAATGTTGACACTTGTTTAGGAAACAAATATTCTGTTAATCTATCCAATTTCAATCCCCAACTAAATTATGATCTTTTCTCCAGAAATTAAAAAGCATAAGACCTATAAAAATGAGAGTTAATATACCACCAATTCGCATAATATTGGTAGCAAAAAGCGTATAAGTATTCTTATATGGATCATAATGATAACAATAAAGAATAATCCTATCAAGTGTAGAACCAATCTTGCCTTCGGCAGCTTCTAAAAGGGCTAATTTCAAATCTTTTTCAGGAAACTGAATTCCATAAAGATAGCGTGATATAATACCATCAGGGTTTACAACAGCCAATGCTGCAGGATGCATATATTCATCTCGTATTCTATCGTAATAGTATAGGAATCCAATACTATTTGTAATTTTTTTAATATTCTCATTTGTTCCAGTTAAAAACGACCAGTTTTGATCAAGATTGTCAATATTATATTTTTGAACATAATTTTTTTTCTTTTGATGTGCTAACTGATAAGTTTCATGTGGATTAATATCGATAGTAATAATCTGATAATCATTTCCTGCTTCTAAACTCAAACTTTTCAAGGAATCACCCAATCCGTTCAAAACAAGACTACAGAGCATAGGACATTCAAAATAATTGAGAGTAATAATAGTGGGGATATCTTTGGAAAAAAAATCTTTTAAAACCACTTTTTCTCCATCTTCGTTTAAAAATTCTGACTCTAATAAAATAGGACTGCCTAGATTCTCTACAATATCAACAGTGCCTTCTCCAGGAAATTCTTTCTTTAAAATCTGGGAATATGAAAAATCAGAAAGTAAAAAAACCAATAATAATTTAATTAGATTGTTCATCAAGCATTAACTCTTTTGATCGGTCGATAGGAATTTGATAGATTTGTTTTTCTTCATCAATTATTTTGTAACTATTCAATGATTCATCTTCCAATTTTCTCAATTCCATTAATTTTTTTGATCGTTTACTTAATTTGAATTCATGTTCAGTATCATCTAATACACGAATATAATATTCGTAAAGCAAAAATAAAGTTATCCCTATGATAATTACAAATACCACGCCACCAATTGCTACTGATTTGACTGGAATATCTCTTATTTCATATTCTTTTTTATTATTCATTTTTAATTATTCCTGTGATTAATTGCTATTCCTGTGATTAATTGCATGTTTTAGTTCCGGATCATTAATTGGTACCAGTGCATTCTTAGACATAATATGTTTAAACATCCCTACAAAAACCAAAGTAAATCCTAGCATTGTAAATAAATCATAAGCACCAAGATGAACATCATGATGATGAACAGTAGGCATCACAATCCAATGAATATCTAAGTAATGTATTGCTATAATCCAAAGAGTCATGACCTTTAATACTTTTGTGTTACGCTTTGATGCACGAAACACTAGTGTGAAAAATGGAACTACAAATTTTCCAAAAATAAGTAAAACACTCGCTATTTTCCAAGTTCCTACCCATCTATGAAGATACCAAATTGTTTCTTCTGGAATATTACTATACCAAATAAAATAGAATTGTGCTCCAGCGATATAACAATAAAATACAGTAAATGCAAACAAGTATTTTCCTAGATCATGATAGTGTTCTTTTGAAACAATACCATTTAGGTATCCTTGATCTTGCAATCTAATGAGAGTAAAAGTTAAGACAGCTAAGAATACTAAAAAACTTCCTGCAAAAATATAAACCCCAAACATTGTGGAATACCAATGAGGATCTAAGCTCATCAATAAATCAAATCCTACAAAAGACAGACTAATAAAAAACAATACTGCAAGAGGGCTCATGCTAAACAAATTCATTTTCTTTAATAAAGAATGATCTCCAGTGCTATCATGTTTAGTCGATGTGAAATACAGATAAAATGCTATTACATTCCATAGAGTAAAATAACCTACTATTCTTGCTATAAAGAATTGTTTATTTAAAAAAGGTGCTTTGACTTGTAATAAATGATCAGCTGCATTAAAAAGTTCGTGAGAAGGCATCCATATAAATAATTTGTCCATCCCTACCACAATTGGAAAAAATAATAATGTAAATACTGGCATTAATATAATAATATTCTCCATTACTCTTCTAATCACTGTACTCCATGTTGCAGAAAAACCATGATGAACTAGTGTAAAAAATATACCACCAAGTAAAATAGACAACCAAAAAAAGTATGAAGTAAGATATGAGAAATAGAATTCTTTAGAAGAAAAACCCAATACAAAATTTATTATTAACAAAACCAATCCAAGAAATATTAAAATATAATTATTGGATTTCTTTGAACTGTAAATATATGTTTTTGAATCTAATTGCATTATTCTTTTTTCATCTTTTCTTTTTCAATATCTGGTAAATCATCAAATGAAGCATTTTGGCTTCTTTGCAATACTCTTACGTAATGAACAACAGCCCAGACATCTTCGGTTTTTAATTGATAACCATATGCAGGCATACTACGTAATCCATGTGTAATAGTATTGAACATTTCTCCATCAGCTTGATTGCGAATACGATCATCATGAAAATTTCCAGGAATAACCGGATAGTCATATTGAGTAACAATTCCTTTTCCATCACCAACTTGAGAATGGCAAGGAGCACAATAAATATTATATCTATCTTGTCCTCTATCTAATACGTCCCTGGTAAGGTCAATCTGATTATTAGCTACATAACTTCCATCTTTATTTTTGCCGCTAATAAATGAACTATTTTCATTATAAGCACCAACAGCAACAGTCCCTTCAATAGGTTTTCTCATGGTAGAACCATCTTCAAAAAAATAACTTTCTTCCAATGATCTATATTTTTGTTGGTTATCCATATTTGGATTTAAATGGATTGGCGGATCTTCAAACCTTGATCCGCGGAAACATCCCGTTAGAAATAATAAACAGAATAATAATACTAGTATGTTATTTTTCATTTTCATCTTTTATTACTTCAATCTCTTTTCCACCAATATTTTTGAGAAAATCTTCTACTTTTCTTTCATCATATTTTGGATCTGCACTTTCAATGCTCACATAAAATGCATCGCTTGTAACGCTACAAAATTTTTCCGAATCAAACAGAGGGTGATGTAAACGAGGAATCTTATTAAAATACATCATTCCAAATACTGCACCAAATGCACTGAATAATACCATTAATTCAAATGTGATAATAACATAAGCAGGATATGCAAAGAATGGTTTTCCACCAATATTCATTGGATATTCAGATAAATGAACCCATGTTTGAAGCCCAAATCCAAACAAAGCACCGATTAATCCACACACACCAATCACATAGCCTAATCTTGATCTTTTTAATCCCATTGCATCATCCAACCCATGTACAGGAAATGGAGAGTGACAATCAAAATTCTTAAATCCTGCATCTCTTACTTCTTCAGCAGCATGAAGCAATGCTGAAGGATCATCAAATTTTGCAATTATACCATACGTTTTCATTAATGATCTCCATGATGAGGATTAGATTCAGGTAAAACTAATTTTACTTCTGCTATAGACGCCATTGGTAAAAATCTTAAGAATAAAAGAAAACCAGTAAAAAATATTCCAAAAGTTCCAAGATAAATTGCAATATCCCAAATAGTTGGGCTATACATTGCCCATGCAGAAGGCATATAATCTCGATGTAAGGATATTACAACAATTACAAAACGCTCAAACCACATCCCAATATTCACCAGAATAGATGCAATAAAAAGAAATGGAACATGAGTTCTAAAACGTTTAAACCAAAAAAATTGAGGTAAAACAACATTACAAAATATCATTGTCCAGTATGCCCACCAATATGGTCCAAGCGCTCTATTAATAAATGCATACGATTCATACGGGTTTCCGCTATACCATGAAATAAAAAATTCCATAGCATACGAATATCCAACAATGGATCCTGTTAATAACATAATCTGTGCCATCTTATCTAAATGGCTAATCGTAATAATATGTTTAAGATTATAAAGACTCCGTGCAGCAACAGCCAATGTCATTACCATACCAAAACCAGAATAAATCGCACCTGCGACAAAATAAGGAGGGAATATTGTTGTGTGCCATCCAGGAATTACACTGGTGGCAAAATCAGAGCTAACAACACTATGTACTGATAAAACAAGTGGAGTTGAAATTCCAGCTAATACCAAATAAGCTAATTCATAATGCTGCCACTGTCTATTGCCGCCTCTCCATCCCAAGGCAAAAAATCCATAAATTTTCTTTCTTAATTTAGTTTTGGCTCTATCCCTTAAAGTTGCTAAATCAGGAATGAGACCAGTGTACCAGAATAATAAAGACACGGTAAAATATGTAAATACAGCAAAAAAGTCCCAGATTAATGGACTTCTAAAATTAGGCCACATAGCCATCTGGTTAGGCAAAGGGAAAAACCAATATGCTACCCAAATTCTTCCGATATGAATCCCCGGAAAAATAAGAGCACATATTACTGCAAATAATGTCATGGTTTCGGCAAAACGATTGATTGAATTACGCCAATTCTGTCTAAATAAGTGTAAAATCGCTGAAATCAAAGTGCCAGCATGACCAATACCAACCCACCATACAAAATTGATAATAGCCCAGCCCCATCCAATAGGAGCGTTTACTCCCCAAATTCCAGTTCCTTCCCAAATTAAATAACCAAGAGCACCAACAAATACAGATAACAAAGAAAGTGCTAATGCAAATGCCAGCTTCCATTGAATTGGTGCTTTTTCCTGTTCAGGAACTCCACTGATATCATTGGTAATTGTTGTAAATGTTTGATCACCTAGAAGCAATTCCTCAGAGTTTTTTTGTGCTCTTGATTTTAGAACTACTTCTGACATCTAGTGGTGTGCTCCTGTATGATTTGTAATCAGTTTCGGATTTTGATTTCTTATTTTTGCAAGATATGTTGTTCGTGGACTAGTACCAAGTTGCCCTAATAAAGCATAATCACGATTACGTCTCTTTGCTTTACTCACTTCACTTTGGGAATTATTAATATCGCCAAAAATGATTGCATCTGCTGGACATGATTGTTGACAAGCAGTTTGAATATCTCCATCTACAAGCTCTCTGCGTTCATTACTTGCTTTTATTCTTGCTTCACTTACACGTTGATAGCAATATGTACATTTTTCCATAACCCCTCTGAATCGCATACTAACATCAGGATTCATAGCCATTTGAACTACTTCAGGAGTATCTTTTGTAAAATTATAAAAATTGAATTTTCTTACTTTATATGGACAATTATTAGCGCAATATCTTGTACCAACACATCTATTATATGCCATTTGATTAACACCATCAGTTGAATGTGTAGTAGCAGAAACTGGACACACGGTTTCGCATGGTGCTAATTCACAATGAACACAGGCAACCGATTGAGTAGAGACTTCTGGATTGTCAGGATCCCCAGAAAAATAATTGTCAATACGAATCCAGTGCATTTCTCTTCCATTTAATACTTGCTGTTTTCCTACTACAGGAATATTATTTTCACTTTGACAAGCAATAGAACAAGCATTACAACCTGTACAGCTTGTTAAATCGATAGACATTCCCCATTGATGTCCTTTACTGTAATCATATTCTGGTTCTGGATTATACATAGAATAATCTTTTAATTCTCTTCCCTTATCAGGTAAATGTTCTTCAACGGCATGCTTAACAAAATCTGGATGATCTTTGTATTCGTCTAACGTAGCTTGGCGAACTAATTCAGGAATACGGTTTTGTGTTTCATCAGCGGATAAACTTTTTGATAAAGAAAGGTCATCCGATTCTAATCCATAATGATCTTGTGTTCCTGCTAACGGATATTTCTCTTTTAATACTTTGACTGTTGCACCAGAACCATATCCCATACTTTTTGTTGTACGTAAAGGATACATATTAAACCCAACACCGTGTCCTACACGACCATTAAAGTTTCTTCCATAACCAAGCTCCAAGGTAATCGTTTTTTTGTTTTGTCCTGGAACAATCCATGCTGGAATTTTTACTGTCTTTTTGTTTAAAGTAATTTCCAACATTTGACCATTCTTTATATTGAGTTGTTTTGCGACTGACATACTAATTAGGGCAGCATTATCCCATGTTAAATGAGTAATTGGTTTTGGAAGTTCTTGCAACCATCCATTGTTTGCGTAACGCCCATCATACATTGAAGAAGAGGCAACAAATACGACTTCAAATTGATTTTCTTTTGTTTTTTGATCTGTTAATGATAAAAGTGAAACATTTCTTGAACGAACTCCTTGAGCCTTCAATAATCTTTGATTATAAATACCATTATGAAGAGTTTTATTCCAGGTATTTTCAAAATTGGATTGTTTTGCAATTTTTCTTTTCCAAATATCTTTAATTAAATCATAAGAACTTTTTTCTTCACCATGTACCAATGGAATTAGTATTTCAATCGCACTTTTTGATTGGAACAAAGGTCTAATTTGTGGTTGAATAACACTTGGATATCCATCATAAGTCATCGCATCTCCCCAGGTTTCAAAAAAATGAGATTCTGCTATATGCCAATTAGAATGTTTTGAAGTTTCATCATAGATATTGCTTAAATGAACTATGTTTTCAACATTTTTCATTAATGTTGCAAATTCTAAATCTGCTGAAGTATTGTAAACAGGATTACCTCCTAGAATAATTAGATTTTTAACAGCTCCTTTTTCCATCTTCTTGCAAAGAACACCTAAATCTTTTGAAGAAGTTACATGAGATCTTGTCAATGGATAATAATCAATAGGAGCACCTAGTTGATTATTTAGCATTGCAATAACAGCATGAGCTTCGGCTGACAGATGATTCCCTCCAAGAATAATGCAATTACCTTTATTCTTTATTAATTCTTCCGCAACAGTTTTAATCCACAAATTATTTGATGTTTTGACACTTTTAGCATCAGTTTTTAGTCCTAATTTTTTTAATTCACTACACAATTCTTTTAATACTGAGTTGAATTCACCAACAGATACATTTAATCGATGATCTGCATTTGCACCTGTTGAAGTCATGGAGCTTTCTACAACATAAAGTCTATTCATTGTGCTATTTTCATCTTCCAATTTTCTATTTTGTGAAAATTTCTTTGTGTGATAAATATTGTTATCATCACATCCAAGAAAATCAGAATCAATAGATAAAATTGTTTGAGCATTCTCCAAACGATTATAAGGTTGCATTTTTTTTCCAAATGCTTTTTCAATACCCAGATATAAATTTTCATTATTGATTGGATCATAGACTACCCAATCGGCATTAGGATATGTTTTTGCAAAATCATCTCGAAGAACATTGAGTGTTGGAGAAGATGATTCTTGTAATAAAACTGCTAGTCCTTCTCCATTTGAATCATGAATAGATTGAGCATATTTTACATAATCTGACCAAGCCACTTTCTTCCCATCAAGTTTTACTCCTCTAGCACGATCAGGGTCATACATATCTAATACAGTTGCTTGGCTAAAGGTATTTGATTTCCCAAGGGAAGTTGGATGTTTCTCATTGCCCTCTACTTTAACAGGTCGTTCATCGTGGTTTTCAATCAAAACTCCAATTGCATTATTTTTAAATGGCATTGTACTTGCATAATATTTAGGAATACCTGGTATTGTTCCAATTTCAGCATCTACATAAGGAATAATTTTCTGAACTGGTTTCTTACAACCTTCTAATCCTGCCAAGGCTACAGATGCTGCCACTAAAGACATAAAATTTCTTCTTGAAACATTGCTATCTTCATGATGTTCTGATTGTTTTAAATATTTATCATAATCATCTGTAGATGAAATGTCTTTTAAACTTTTCCAATACCCAAATTGATGGGAGTTTGCTTTGTCCTCACCGTTATGGTTTGTTTTTACAAATTCTTGATTTTTATTTTTTATCTGTGACATTGTTGACAATCCGCTACTGGTCTTTTATCACCATGTTGTTCGATAAACGATGCTACAAACTGATCATAGTCATCAGGTGGAGTCCAATACATATTGGTTACTTGGTCTACTGGCCTCACTTCAGGGCTATCAGATCTATGGCAATCCAAACACCAATCCATACTGAGTGGTTTTACTTGATATACAACTTCCATTTCTGCAATATTTCCATGACAAGAAATACAAGCAACGCCAGAATTTACATGAACACTATGATTGAAATAAGCATATTCGGGAAGCATATGTACTTTAATCCATTCAATAGGTTTTCCAGTTTCCCAACTTTCTCGCACTAATTTTAATTTTTCACTATCTGTTTTCACAAAAGTATGACATCCCATACATGTTTCTGTTGGTGGAATAACAGCAGAATAAGATTGTTCGACGCCAACGTGGCAGTATCGACAGTCAATTCCCAAATCTCCAGCATGTAATTTATGGCTATATGGAACTGGTTGAACAGGTGCGTACCCTACATCAGTATAATAAGGAGATCCATAATACCATATAAAAGATGACAGGGAAAATAAAAGTAAAAAGACCCCCGTCAAAAAGATTCCAGCAAAGTTATTAGTCCATCTGGAGAATAATTGCATACTAATTAATTAGCCTTTTTGTATCATTAAAGTAGACTGAACATTACATCTTAATTAGCAAATCAGTCAAGCACTAAATAAGAGAAGGATTAACTTTTAAACTTATGCTTTTTTTGATTTATTAAATAAATTAAGCCAATGCAAGATTACTACAAAATTGTATCATCGTCTATTTTATATTGGTTTTCTCAAAAAAAATGGTTTGTTTGTAGTATAATATTTGCATTAATCTTTATCAGTCTACCGACACCAATCGGACTTACCATTCCCGCTTATCACAGTCTTATAATTTTATTTATGGTATTTATTTTGGTTACATCTGAAGCAATCCCCTTTCCAGCAATAGCACTACTCGCACTGGTCTTACAGGTGCTATTAGGAGTAGCTCCAGCTGATGTAATAGCATCATCATTTATGAATGATGCTGTTTTATTTGTAATGGGATCTTTGATGTTCGCCATTGCAATTGTTCATCAAGGACTAGATATTAGATTGGCAAAAATTATTATTTCCATTTTTGGAAAAAGCAAACGATTATTCCTCGCAGGATTAATGGTTGTTTCTGCCGTTCTTTCTTCTTTTTTAGGCGAACATACTATTATTGCTATTATGCTACCTATAGGATTAGCTATTATTAAAAACGTAGACTCTTCAAAACCAGATGGAAAAAATGCAATTTTATTAGTTTTATTTTCAATAGCATATGGAACAATTATTGGATCAATTGGTACTCCATCAGGTGGAGCTCGCAATGTTATTATGATTAATTATCTACAAGAATTTACCGACACCGAAAGAATTGATTATTGGGGTTGGATACAATATGCATATCCAATTTTAATCATTCAATTGGTTGTTGCTTATTTTGTTCTCCAATTTGCATTCCCAACTTCACTAGACAACGTACAAGTCCAGGGATACAAAAGATCTATTGCAAAATCAAATAGTGCAACCAATATCAGGCACCTCTTTTCTTGTTTAATTATTGGCTTAATTATAACCAGTTGGTTTTTATTTAACCAAGAACTAGGGCTTGGAATTATTGCTTTATGTGGTGTACTCATATTTATGATTTGTGGAATGGTACCATGGGAAGTAATCAATAAAAATACTAATTGGGGAGTAATTCTGTTATTTGCAGCAACCATCTCACTTGGATTTCAAATTAACGAAACAGGTGCGTCGTCTTGGCTAGTTGAAAGATTTAATGAACTAACATCCTCTTTTCCAGAAGATTCATCTTTTAGTTGGTCATTCATGGCAATACTAACTGGTTTAACATCAAATTTTTTCACAAGTTCGGCTACAACATCATTATTGGGACCAATGGCAATTGAACTGCAACCAAATGATATTTCTTTTGGAATGTCAGCTGCCATTGCATCTGGTTTTTCATTCTTAACTGTAGTCTCGTCTCCAACAGCTATGATTGTCTATTCAACTGGTCTGGTCAGTATTAAAATTTTTTTTAGAGTTGGGTTGTTGATGTTTTCTAGTTCAATTCTTATTTTATATTTGGTCTCAAAATTTTATTGGGTAACACTATGAACATTTTAATTGCAATTGGCGGTAGAAAATATTCCAAACCAACATTAGATCTTGGAATGAAGGTTTCTAATTCGTTCGAAGCCAGCACTACAATTGCATATGTTGGAAAAAAGATTAGTCAATTTTCTGAAAAAGATGTCAGTATTGTTCATCAAAATCTTGATGAAAGACAACTATACAGGCCTGGAGTAAGAACACTTGAATGGGCATATGACTTTTTAAAATCAAAAGAATATATTGAAGAAGAAAAAGTAGCCACTTTTAATGACAATCTCTTAATAGATGAAGAACAATCGCGAATGCGCGTATTGCTAAAAGGAAAACATTCGAATAAAATTAATCTCATTTTACGTACTGGAGAAATTATTGAACAATTACGTTCAGAGGTACAAGATAACGATCATGATATTACAATCATAGGGGGTGGGAACAATAAGGGAATGCATCATGATTTGGTTCAGTTTATTGATAGTTCAGTATTGGTTGTAAAAAATTATTCTGTTAAGAAACAATACAAAATTTTATTACCCGTCAATAATTCTAAAGGCTCAAATAAAGCAATCGAAATTGCTGAACAATTTGCAAAAGCCAACAAATTGTCTGTAGAAATTGTTACCGTACTTGAAAATAAATCTTCTGATGATAGGCTTAAAAAGATATTAGAAAGAACCGAAGAAAAATTCTCTAATGCTGGCATTAAAAATACTGCAACCATTCTTGAAGGAAATGTTGTGAAAAGAATTGTTGAAAATGCAGGAGATGATAGCATCATCATGCTTGGAGTATCCCCGAAAAATCCAATAATAAAGTATTTTTTTGGTAGCAAACCAGTCAGTATTGCTGCACAATGTAAGTGTCCTGTACTAGTCGCTAAGTAAGCGCATCTAGTACAGCATCATAATCTGGTTCATGTCCTGTTTGTTCAACTAATTGTGTATAACCAATAGTACCATCGCTATTAATGATTACAACAGATCGAGCTAATAATCCTTGGAATTTCCCATTGAGATGTAAAATACCATAATCGTTTGCAAAGGCGTCATTACGTATATCAGAAAGAAAGGTTACATTCGCTAAATTATTAGTAATACAAAATTGTTTTTGATTAAATGGTAAGTCTTTAGATATGCAAAGGACAGTTGTATTATCCATCTGACCAGCAAGCTCATTAAATTTATGAGCCGACGCTGAACATACTGGAGTATTGACAGAAGGAAAGATATTTAATACCAATCGTTTTCCTTCAAAATCTTTTAAAGTCATATTGACTAATTCATTATCTGCTAATAAAAAATCAGGTGCTTGACTTCCTACTGTTGGTAACTGTCCAGGAAGATCTACTGTCTGATCGCCTAATTTGATTTGAGTCATAATTTTCTCTTATGTTAAATTGAAAGTATTTAAATTCGTTCACAATTTAAAACATTTAAAACAATTTATAGGAGTTTTTATGAGTGATTCACAGAAATTTGTACTACCAGCATTACCCTATGGTGCATCAGACTTAGCACCTACTATTTCATCTGATACAGTTGATTTACATTATGGAAAACATCATCAGGCCTATTTTAATATGTTAAACAATTTTGCTGATGGTACCAAATTTATGGATATGGAATTAGACCAAGTGGTGGTTGAAAGTTTTCAAGATGGTCATAAAAAAGTTTTTAACAATGCAGGCCAAGCATGGAATCATATTTTATATTGGGAACAAATGGCACCAGGTGGTAGCAATAGTCCGCAAGGAAAGCTCTCAGAAAAAATTAATGAAGCGTTTGGTGACCTTGACACATTTAAAGCTGACTTTGTTCAACAAGCTGTTGGAGTATTTGGTAGCGGATGGGCTTGGTTAGTTGAAAAAGACGGAAAATTAGAACTACGTGGTCTTCCAAATGCTGAAAATCCCCTAGCACATGGTGAACATGCACTAATGGGGATTGATGTATGGGAACATGCCTATTATCTAGATTATAAAAATGTAAGACCTGACTATGTCAAGGCAGTGTTAGATAATCTGATCAATTGGGATTTTGTTGCCGATAGATTAGGTTAACATCTAAAACGATGGTTGCTTTAGTTGTCAATGGAACGTTTCCCAAGGATTCTAATATTGTTGATCAAATTAGATCTTCTGAAGTAATCATTGCTACCGATGGTGCTGCAAATTCCTTATTAAAAAATAATATTACTCCACATTATGTAGTAGGAGATTTGGACTCAATCGATTCTGGTACTCAAGATAGTGTTAAACATACTATTAATACTCCAGATCAATCAAAAACTGATTTAGAAAAAGCGTTAGAATGGTGTGTTGACAATAATTATTTATCTTTATCAATTTTTGGAATATCAGGAAAAAGTGAAGATCATTTTCTAGGAAATTTCTTCACCATTAATGAATTTGTTGATCAAATACAATGTGTAATCTATACAGATTATTCTATTATTACGCCATGTGTAGGAGAAAATGAATTTGATTCTTTTGCTGGACAAACAGTTAGTCTAATCACTTTACAAAACCATAGCATTGTTTCATCAACGAATCTAGAATATCCTCTTGATTCATATAAA
>CAJWPX010000014.1 GCA_913045065.1 uncultured Fidelibacterota bacterium
TAATGGAACAAAATTATTTGAAGGAAAAAATGTCTTTCAACCCATTATCTTAGAATAAATCCATTTTTTAATGGGTCTTCCGGGTTAATCCAAAATGTATTTTTCCCAGTTATGTAAGCATTGCCGCTCACTTCAGGTATCACAGCATCATAATTCCCGAAGGTTGTTGTTTCAACCACTTTTACCGAGAATGTTGAACCAATAATACTTTCAATTATAATAGATTCGCCAAGCTTAATCTCGTCTTTGGCATGGAGAATGGCTGCCCTGGCACTGACACCAGTTCCTGTAGGACTTCGATCCACTTCTCCTTCCGCAAAAATACAGACATTTCGACTGTGATGATTTGGATTTTTCGATACTCCAGTAAAAATCGTTCCATAAAGAAAATTCATATCAGGCTCTAAAGGATGAACCATCTTAACCGAATCCATGACCGCATGTTTTATTTTTATTCCAGTCTCAATCAACTGATTTTGGTACTTCGATGTGCAATCCAAACCAAGTTGTGCAACATCTACAAATGCATAAAATGCACCACCGAAAGCAAGATCATAATTAATTTTTCCGATTCCTGGAACATCAATTTCTGTATCAAGCGATTGAACAAAAGACGGGACATTCTCAAATCGCACTCCAGTTACCTGTCCATTTTTAACTTTTGCGTAAGATTTAATGAATCCAGATGGCACGTCCATTTTGACTTCTGTTTCTGGTTCGTTCATGGGAATTAATCCTGTTTCCACAAAAACTTTTGTCAATGCAATGACGGCATGACCACAACCTGTGGAATATCCTTCATTATGAATAAAAATTACACCAAAATCTGCATCGGGTGTGTCCGGCTCAACGATGATAGCACCATACATATCTCTATGCCCTCGTGGTTCCCAGATAAGTGCTTTTCGTAACTCATCATGAAGGCGATGTGCATTGGTTCTTTTTTCCAGAAGTGTTTTACCTTTCAATGCTGGGTACCCAGATAAAATAATTCGGAGTGGTTCCCCCTCCGTATGCGAATCAATAGTTTGAATCTCTATCCATCCATCAGGCGGATTCCAATTCTTAAGTTTATTAATTGCTATCATAATTTATTTTTTCCATAATCAGGTTTGCCAACGCTAAATCTTGAATAGCATTTCCCACAGATTTAAATAATGTAATCTCATCATCCGTATCTCTTCCAGGGATTTCTCCCAAAACAACTTGTCCCAATTCACCATGAATCAAATTAAAAGACCATTGCCCTTCTTCTGCCGGAATAATAAGATCACCAGCTTCTATCTTGCATGTTTCTCTATTGTCCACGATTACTTTTGAATTAATAACTGTTTCAATGCCAATTTCTTGCATATGAGGCTTAAAAGACCCAATGGCATTAATATGAGCTCCCGGATTAAGATCCTGATGGTTAAATAAAGGTTTTTCTGATGGTGTAGCTGTACAGATGACATCTGCTTCTTTTAATAAATCTTTTTCTCCAATATTGGCTTTAATACCAAATTTATCATAAATGAAATTGCAAAATGATTCAGCTGATTCCTTAGTGCGACTGAAAACCAAAATCTTTTCCAGATTTTTCACAACCGAAAGGGCTTCTACCTGTGATTTCGCTTGGACACCTGTACCAAAAATTGCACCGACTTTTGCATCTTTTTTTGCCAATATATCAGTTGCCAAACCGGATGCTGCACCAGTCCGGATGGCAGTAATGGACTCTCCATCCAGAGTTGCTACTATATTCCCTTTAGAAGCATCAAAAACCTGAACTGATGAATGAATTAATGGTAATCCTTTTTGAGGATTTGAATAATTTACCGACACTATTTTTACTACATAATATGGACTATCCAACGAATAAGCCGGCATCACCAATGATGTGGCATTGTTACCTGGAATATCTGTGCTCAATCGTTCCGGGATTATTGCTTCTTTGTTGCTTAATTGAACGAAAGCATTTTTCATTGCTACAATGGCTTCGTTCATAGTAACCAATTTATTGATTTGTTCTTTATTAAGAATAACCATTATTAATCTTCAAATACTACATCTCGTCTGCAGAAATCTTTTCAATTGCAGTGATTGTAAATTTTATCTCTTTACCCTGTATTTCAAGTGTAAAATTTTCACCAATCTTTTTCCCAATCATAGCTTGGGCAAAAGGTGTTTTGTAAGTTACAATCAAGGGATAAAGATCTAACTCAGATTCGATAGGACCTAATAGGTAATAGTCTTCGGCCTCATCTTTGCCTTCTTCATGGATTGTAACCTTATTGCCAAATCCTACTTCATCAGTTGTAATTTCACTATTCCCGATAATCTTAAATGGCACATGGGACTGCATCAATTGTATTTTATATACTAGTAAACTCTGATGCTCCCTAGCAGCGTGGTATTCCGCATTTTCTTTAAGATCTCCTTGATCAGCTGCTTCTCTAATTCTTACTGAAGTCTCTCTCTTCTCTTTATTAAGAGATTTCATTTCCTCTTCCAATACGCGGTGTGTATCTCGCAAAATCAAAGTTGCCATATTTATATTCCTCCTGATTGAATTTTTGGACCCGCATTTAAAATATCAGAATCTGAGATATCAAACTTTTTAAAATTTTCATTAAATAATTCAGTAAGCATATTACCAGTCTTATAATATTCATCTAAGTTATCCCAACCTCTATCAGGTACTAAGAAATCATTATCTAATCCTTCTAAATTCAAAGGAATATCAAGATTAAAGAATTTGTCTCTTGCCGAATCACTAAAGTTTAACCTGCCATCTGTAATTAAATCAATAATATGCTTTGTGAGCTTCAAATCAATTCTCTTGGAACCTGAAGTTGCACTTGATCCAGACCAGCCGGTATTAACTAAATATATTGGAGCTTCATGCTTTGCTAATTTTTCTTGCAATAATTTTGCATACACCAATGGATGTAGAGTTAAAAATGGACCACCATAACATGGTGAGAAAGCTGCTACGGGATTAACTATCCCTGTCTCAGTTCCTGCCATTTTAGCTGTATACCCACTTATAAAGTGATACATTGCTTGATGTGCATCAAGTCTCGCGACTGGTGGCATAATACCATAGGCATCGCAAGTTAAAAATATCACGGCATTAGGATGTGGTCCTGCACTTGGTAAACCTTTTGATCCTAAAGAATTTTCTATAAAATTAATTGGATAACAAATTCTGGAATTTTCACTCTTAGAATTATCGTCAAAATCAACTTCTTTTGTTTCTAAATCATACACAACATTTTCTAACAATGATCCATGCCTAATAGCATTGTAAATTTCTGGTTCTTTTTCTTTATTTAAGTTGATTGCCTTTGCATAACAACCTCCTTCGAAATTAAAAATTCCATCATCAGACCACCCATGTTCATCATCACCAATTAATGGACGATCTGCATTTGTACTTAAGGTTGTTTTCCCTGTACCAGACAAACCGAAAAATAATGCTGATTCACTCAAATCTTTTGAAACATTTGCAGAACAATGCATAGACAAAACATTTTTAAGCGGCAAATAATAGTGCATAATAGAAAAAATCCCTTTTTTCATTTCACCAGCATATTCTGTACCCCCTATAATTGCTATTTTTCTTTTCAGGTTGAATACAATAAAATTCTCTGAATTGAGCCCAAACTCTTTCCAATCTTTTTCTTTGACATCAAATGCATTAATAATAGTAAAATCAGGCGTAAAATCTTCTAAATCTGATTGTTCTGGTCTAATAAACATATTATTCACGAACAATGATTGCCATGCTTTCTTTGTTACCATTCTAACATTGATGCTATTCTTTTTATCGTCTCCTGCAAACCCATCAAAGACATAAAAATCTTTATCTAGGTTATTGTATGTCTCAATTACTTTATTATATAAATGATTAAAATTTTCTTCTGAAATTCGATGATTTATATCTCCCCACCATATATTATTGGATGAAAAATCTTCTTCAACAATAAATTTATCTTTTGGAATTCTTCCAGAAAATTCTCCAGTATCTACCATCAATGCACCATTATGACCAATAACTCCTTCATTTGATTTCACTGCATTATCGATTAGTATATCAACAGAAGCATTTCTAATATAATTAGCATTTTTAATGTTAAGATAACTCAGCATTATTTTTCGCCTCTTGGATGTGATTTTTTAATTGCTTCTTTCAGTTTACTAACACCAACATGAGTATAAATTTGTGTTGAAGATAGGCTTTCATGTCCAAGTAAAGATTTAATAGCATTCAATCCAACACCATTGTTTAATAAATGCGTTGCAAATGAGTGTCTTAAAGCATGAGGACCATATGTATTCAAAGTTAATTTTTTCAAATTTTTCATTACGATGTATTGGATATTATATCTCGATAAGGCCTTATTATTTTTATGAACAAATAAATTATCATCATATGCTTTTTTTACCAAAGGATATTTTTTGAAGTATGTTAGGTATTGTATAATCAAATCCTTAGTATAATTATCAAAACTAGCCATTCTTTGCTTATTCCCCTTACCAACAACCTTTAAACTATTATTGGAAAAATCAATATCTCGTATTTTGATTGAATTAAGTTCATTAAGTCGTAATCCTGAAGTAAAAAAAAGCATTATTAGAGCTTTATTTCTTGCTTTTACAGAATCATCTTCTTTCGTATCTGAATCAATTTTTTTAATGATTTCTTCAATTTGATTTTTGGATAAAAAAGTTGGGATACTTTTTTTGTATTTGGGAGAAGGATATAATTTTATTTCGTTAAAAACTATATCATTAATCAAATTTTCCATATGCAGAAATTTATAAAATGTTCTGAGCGCTGATAGAATCCTAGCAAATGACCTTGGGCCAACCGAATCTTGTAAACTTGATTGAAAATCAAAGATAATTTCTTTATTTGCCTTCAAATAATTTAATTTGTTTTCCTGGACAAAATTCTGATATAATTCTATATCTCTTCTATAAGCACTAATAGTCTGAACCGAATAACCTCTATCAAGTTCTAAAAATGATAGAAATTCATTTTTATTATTCTCAAATTTTTTCATCTAATATGTCCTGATATATGGTTTGAAAGTTTTTATCTGGATCAATCTTGAACTGTACTCTTTTATTCGTTGAAGGATGATTAAACTCAATTGAGTGAGCATGTAGACAGAATCCTTCAATCATAGAGTAATAATTGTTTAGTTGTAATTGAATATCCTTAGCATATTCTTTAGATTTTTGAATTCCACCATTATATAAATCATCTCCAAATATTGGGTATCCAAATTCTTTACAATGTACTCTAATCTGGTGAGTTCTTCCTGTTTTAGGAAAAAATTTCACCGCTGACAAATATCTTCCAGCTTTTACTAGCTTAAATTCAGATAATGCATTCTTTCCGGTATTTGATACTTCAAATTTTATCGGATTTTTTTTATTACGATTAAGAACATTCTCTATGATACCTTCATTCTTGTCCCATAAACCCCATGTAATAGCTATATATTCTTTTTGTATCGTTCTATTTTGGAATTGTTCAGCAATTTTCCAATGAGAATATTCACTGAACGGTATAATCATCACTCCAGTAGTATCTTTATCCAATCTATGGACAATTCCTGGTCGTAAAGGATCAACAGAACTTTCAAAATCTTGTTCAAATGTATCTAAAAGAATATTAACAAGAGTTTGATTATAATTTCCTTTAGCAGGGTGAACAATAACACCACGTGGTTTATTAATAATTGCAAAATCTTTA
Organism: uncultured Fidelibacterota bacterium; assembly: GCA_913045065.1. Taxonomy (GTDB): domain Bacteria; phylum Fidelibacterota; class Marinisomatia; order Marinisomatales; family Marinisomataceae; genus Marinisoma. The sequence continues at coordinate 5,750 of CAJWPX010000014.1, forward strand.
TCTTTATACAAAACATCTAATGGGTATTTCCATTTCTCTAATGATGTTTTTTCTAGATTATTTTTATTAGTCAAATCAATCTCTATGATATCTCCATAATTGAGCGCTGAATTTTTTTTAGTCCATTCACCATTTACTTTAATTGATTGATTAGAAATCATTTTTTGAATATTAGTTCGAGAAAACTGTACTAATCTCTGAGAAAGAAAGAGATCTAACCTAATAAGTTCATCTGAGGAAGAAACTGCTATTTTCACAAATCATTGCCTTTGAATGATTATAGAACTATAAAGCAAGAATAACAATCCTATTGTTACTGATGAATCTGCTAGATTGAATACATACCAATGTACATTATTAATATGGAAATCAATAAAATCAATTACATATCCCCTAAAAATTCTATCAATTATATTTCCTATAGCTCCACCAATTATCAATAATAGAGAAATTTGATAAAAAGGTTTATCAAACTCTTTATCTTTTAATAATGAGAATAAATAAAACGTAATTAGTATAGGGAATACAATAAAAATAACTTTTGAACCCGCAAAATTAATACCAAAAGCAATTCCTTCATTTCGGATATATGTAAAATCTAATAAATGAGGTATAATCTGTATTGATTCATATAAATTTATCTTAGCATGAATAAGTATTTTTGAAATCTGATCAATCAATACAATGAAGCAGATTAAGAAAAAGTTCATATTAAATTCAGTTTCTTTTTCTCTTTACAAAAAACGCCTTTAGTAGCATTTGGAACTTCTAATAATCTTTCTTCAGGGATTAAGGGTGAATCAGGACATTCACATTTTTCTGGATCATCTTGATAAATTTGACAGATACCATAAGTATCATTATCAACTCTATGAAGTGCTTTTTGTAGATTTGTTACATAATCAGATTCACGAGACATTAACAAAAAACTTTTTTCTACCTCATGAGTTTCCGTACCTTCACTATGATCTTCTAAAACATTATCTGAAAATATTGAAGAATCATTGGAGGTAGTTGAACGTATACCCTTAATGTTATCATTAATTTCTTCTATTTTTAGAAGAATATTTTTTCTAAACATTTTAAGTTTAGTTTTTGAATATTTATTTTTTTTCAATTTATTTGTTCTCTTGTTTTTTTATGAAAATACTAAAATCGTTCTTTTCATAACTAAAAAGGGAATTATAGTCACTATTTTCCAATTTGTCCACAATATCTGTACATAATATTTCATTCATAAAATATTGTTTATGTTTTTCAATAGCGCTGGCTATCTCATCGGAAAAATTATTAGATAGTATAATTCTGTCATCAACATCAAAGTTTGCTTCTTTTCTCATGATTTGGATATGTCTAATAACCTCTCTCACCAATCCTTCTGTTTTTAGATCATCATCTATCTCTGTATTTATGGAAATAATAACATTGTTAGAAAAAAATGCTTCCTCACCCTTAGCGCCTTTAATCTGAACAATAATATCTTCATTAATAATATCAAAATCTTCTGAAAAAAGTTTTTCATTATGTAGATATTTTTTAATTGTTGAATATTCATCCATTGTAGATATAATCTTTACAATTTCTTGCATATTCTCTCCAAATTTTGAAGATAAAGTTTTAAAATTTGGTTTTATTGTAAAAGATCCCATCATCTCAATTTGGTCTGTAATTGTAATTTTTTTTATATTTAATTCATCGAGGATAATTTCTTTTTGATTCATTATAAATTCAGCAATATTAGAATCATTTTCATAGATTTTTATCTCGGATAAAGGCTGTCTTACTTTCACATTAGCTTTCTTTCTTGCAGCTCGTCCTCCCTCCATCACTTTTTTCAATACATCAACTTTTTTCAAAAGTTCTGAACCAATTTTTTTCTCATCAAAATCCGGATAAGGAGATAGATGGACACTTTCACATTTCTCTTTAGAAATATTCTTATACATATGCTCTGTTACGAATGGTAAGATTGGAGACAAAATCTTAATCACTGATAATAAAACCTCGTATAAAGTCTGATATGCCACAAATTTATCTTTATCATTTTCGCTCTTCCAAAATCTTCTTCTATTTCTTCTAATATACCAATTGGATAAATCATCAATAAATAACTCAATCTTTTTTAATAATTTATCTGCTTCAAATCTATCATAATGAATAGAAGATTCTTTAATTAATAAATTAACTTTTGCAATAATCCATTTATCCAATAATGTATAATCTTTAGGATTAATTTTTTGTGTATCAGGCTCAAATTTATCAACATTAGCATAGGTGCAGAAAAAGGAATAAATATTCCAAAAGTTAATTAATCTTTTTCTTACATCATCAGCCTTACTGTATCCAAATAATAGATTGTTCTCTACATTTTGCCTTATATACATCCATCGCATAACATCTACACCCATTTTTTCAGCCGCATCATCAAACCAGATTGCATTACCTGCAGTTTTATGCATTTCTTTTCCATCTTCATCTTTAACTAAGGCATGACCAAGAAGAGTTTTAAAAGGAGCTTTGTCCTCCAGAAAACTTGACATAGCAAGCAAAGAGTAAAACCAATTTCTAAACTGACCAGGAAAACATTCCGTAATAAAGTCAGCAGGAAACCATTCTTTCCAATATTCATTATTGTCAAAATAACCTAGGGTAGAAAAAGGAACAATGCCTGCATCAAGCCACGGATTTCCAACATCCTCAATTCTAATCCCAACTAAACCTGTCTCAGGATGTTTAATTTTAACATAATCAATCCAAGGACGATGAGGACTGTTACCTTTAAATTTATCCCATCCTTCAACAGCAAGTTTTTCCAACTCTTCTTTGGAACCAACAACATAAAAACTCCCATCTTCAAATGTCCATATTGGTAATGCTAATCCCCAAAATCGTTTTTTTGAAATCATCCAATCACCCATATTGTCTAACCAATTATGTTCACTATCTGATCCCCATTCTGGAATCCAATCGGCTTCATCGACAACGTTCTTAATCCTATCTCTCCAATCCATGTTTATATACCACTCGTTTACCTGTTTAAAAACAAGTTCGTCTCCTGATCGCCAACAATGTGGATATACATGAGGATAATCTTCTGCATAAAGCAATAAATTTCTCTTTTTTAAGTCTTGTAATATCTTTTCTGAGGTTTTTTCATCGGTTGCATTAAGACCAGATAAGAAATCAAAACCTTCAACAAAATTAGCTTGATTATCAATCGGTGATATTTCAACAAAACCATTTTTTTTACAAATTTTATTGTCTATTGATCCGCACCCTCCTGCCATATGAACTATGCCAGTTCCTTCTCCTTCAATTACCATATCATTTCCTTCTGAATCTTTTCCTCCATCAACAATAACATGACATTGAACTGCATTAACTCCTTTTTTCTCTAATTCAACATTAACATTTGGATAACCTCCATTATTATTTTGTGCATCAAGATGATCATAAGGTCCTTCATAATTCCAACCAAGCATGTCTTTACCTTTTAGCACTTCAATAATCTTATATCCTCCTCTTTCCTTAAAGATTTGATCTAAAGTTTTTAGTTTAGGGATTCCTTTAACCCAGTTTTTCTTTTCAGAAAATTCTTTAGCAAGACGCTGAAATTTTAAATTATTTTCAGCAACATAATAGATAGAACCATCAGGTATAGATATTTTTGCATAATTTAATTTTGTATTAATTGCTACAGCAATATTTGAAGACAGAGTCCATGGTGTTGTAGTCCAGATGAGTAAATTTTCATTCTTATGATTTTTTAAGGGAAATTTTACAAAAACGCCTTTATGGACGGTTAGTTTACGACCTTCAATAATTTCCATCTGAGAGTAAGAAGTACCTGATCTACCAGACCATGGAACAACATCTGTACCACGATAAATTTTGTCTTTTTCAAACAATTTTTTTAGAAAAGACCAGATTGCATAATTATTATCATCGGACATGGTATAATATGAATTATCCCAATCCATCCAATAACCTAGTCTCTTAGATTGATCAGTTTGAACTTCTGAATATTTTTGTACTCTTTTTTTACAGAGATTAACAAATTTTTCTATACCAAGATCTTCAACCTCTTTTTTAGACTTAATACCAAGTTCTTTTTCTACTTCAACTTCTACCCATAACCCTTGGCAATCAAAACCATTCTGATAACGTAATTGATATCCATTCATAGCTTTATAACGTTGATAAACATCTTTCAATGTTCTTCCCCAGGCATGATGGACTCCCATCGGATTATTCGCAGTGATTGGACCATCAAGAAAACTCCATTTTTTACCTTTGGAGTTCTGTTTGATTAATTTCTGAAAGATATCATTTTTTTCCCAAAAATTAAGTATATCATGTTCAATTGATATAAAATCTGCTTTTGAATTTTCTTTCTTTATGCTCATAGTGAATTAACTATGAACTTATAAGAAATGTCGAATTATTGCAATTTGATTAGAATTTATCTTCGAAGTGTTAAGAACCTAGATGCTCTACCACGTTTTACTAGAACCAGAATTTTTTTATCTTCTTCGTATTGTTCTATTTCATTAATGAATTCATTAATATTGGAAATCTTTTTTTGTCCCACACGATTTATTAAATCACCGAGTTCAAAACCAGCTTGCTCAGCAACACCGCCAGACGATATTTCAGTAACAACAACGCCCTTTAGATCTGAACCATCTGACCAGCTTGAACTTTTAGAAGGAATATCAAATTTTTTAATTAAAGCGTCAGATATATTTGCAACAGTGAGTCCAAATTTCTTATCTCTATAAGTATCACCAACAGATGATAATCCATCAACCGATTTTTCTTCCAGAACTACATAAATATCTTCATTTTTTCCTGAACGAAGAATTTTAAGCTTTATTTTTGATCCTGGAATACTATTTGATACTAAATTTTTTAATTCTGATCCATTATTAATTTTCTGATCTTCAAAACCTATAATGATATCACTTTCTTCCAAGCCAGCTTTATCAGCTGGACTGTCTGGGACAACTTCGCCTATGATTGTTCCTCTCATTGATTCAAGTTCCATTGCTTCATAGATATCTTCATTAATATCTTGCATATAAATTCCTAAGAAAGAACGTACGACGTATCCTTTTACAACTAAATCATCTTTAACTTTTTTCACTATGTTAGATGGAATAGCAAATCCAACTCCTGCACTAGATCTTGATCCAGAAATAATTGCTGCATTAATACCAATTAATTCTCCTGCCATATTTAATAATGCTCCACCACTATTTCCTGGATTAATTGCGGCATCAGTTTGAATAAAATCTTGATATTTATCACCACCCTGCGTCATCACATTATCACGTCCTACTGCGCTCACAATACCTGCAGTAACTGTATGACTTAAGTTTGCAGAAAAAGGACTTCCTATGGCTAATACCCATTCACCAACTCTAACCTTATCAGAATCTCCCATTTTAACAGATTTCAGATTATCAGCTTCAATCTGTAAGATGGCTAGATCAGTTCCTTCATCAAGACCTATAATTTCTGCATCAAACATTCTTTTATCCATCAATTCTATAATGATTTCATCTACAGGTTTTCCATTATCAAATACAACATGATGATTAGTAATAACATAACCATTATCTGCATCTACTATCACACCAGAACCCAATGATTTTCCCTGGTAAGAATCAGGAATATCTCTACCCCAAAGTCTATAAAAATCTCGAATGTCTTTATTCGTTGCATAGGTTTTCTTAGCAGTAATTGTAACAACAGATTGATTCACATCTTCAACTATATCAGCAAATAAAGTGCTGAACTGTTGAAAAGCAGGATTTTGTCCATAAACAAACGATATTGTAATAATTGATATAATTAATTTTTTCATAATTGTTTTATTTAAATAAAGAAGCTTAAAATAAGTTCCATAATTAATTTAATCCTTTTCTTAAAAAGTCTTGAAAATCATTTACATTTCTTGACATCCCCGGAAATTCTCCAATAACAAAGTCATTCTTATCCAAAATAACATAATAAGGAAGTGCAGCAGTCTTAAACCTATTAATTTGGTACTCCCTTTTCTGAAGATAATTTTCTCCAGCATCAGTATATAAGCTAACTAGAATAAATTCTTTCATTAATTCTTCCACAGACTTATCAGTAAAGATATTCCTCTCCATCCAGCGACAGTTTGTACACGTCACTCCTGTGAAATCGATGAAAATCTTTTTATTCTCTAAATTAGCCAAATTCAAACCTTCATCTAGTGAAGTAACCCAGTTCAAATTTGAATGTATCTTTTTTGGTGGAAGATATGATTCAAGTGTTCCATTAATTTTATATCCGAAATTTCCTGCTCCCAAATATAGACTAAACAATAGAAATGGAATTGCAAAAGCTAAACGCATACTTGAAAAAGATATTTTTGAGTCATTTTTAAAACGAATAAGACCCAAAAGATATAAAAAACATAAGAACATTATTACAGACCAAGAAAAAAGAACAATTTCATAAGTAAAGATATCCCAATTCCATACTAAATCTGTATTACTAATAAATTTGAATGCAGCAGCTAATTCTAAAAATCCCATTATTACTTTTACTGAATTCAGCCAATTACCAGATTGTGGTAATTTTGTTAAATAATGAGGAAATAATGCCAAAAAGAAAAATGGAGAAGCAAATGCTAAACTAAAAATTAACATACCAATAATAGGCCAAAACCATTCTCCTTGAGCAGCAGCAACTAAAATCAGACCCATAAATTGCACTGTACAAGTAAAGGAAGTCAAAGTAAACGTTAAAGCCATAAACAAAATACCTACATAACCCTCAGAATCTTCTCTTTCTAACGAAAATCTTCTTAAAAATTCTGGTAATTCTATTTCAAAAAATCCAAAAAGAGACAAAGCAAAATAAATAAATAAAAATCCAATAAATAAATTCACATATGGATTCGCTGCTAATTGATTTGCACCAGATGCACCAAGCAAAATTGCAAGCAACATACCCAAGAAAGTAAAGGTAAATACAATTCCCAACATATAAACAAAAGCGCTCTTAATAGGAGAACCTTGCTCTTGTTCGCTACGATGAGTAAAAAATGATATAGTAATTGGTATCATTGGAAATACACAAGGAGTTAATAGTGCCAGAAATCCCATGCTAAGTGCCAATAAGAGGAAAGATCCAATCTTATTATCTGTTACATCCAATATAGATCTCTTATCAAAAGAAAAACTAGCCATGGCATACTCATCTCTAATATTTCCCTCTATAACATTGAACTTTAGAGTTTCTGTATATTCATTAGGAGGGTAACATAAACCTTCGTTACATACTTGATATCTAACTGTACACTTAAAACTATAAGATCCTAAAGGAAGATTATTACGAATTTTGATTGGAATTTTAAAATTTGGCTTTTCTTCATGATATCTTGTTGTAATCCCAAAACCTTCATCAAAACTAATAATAGGAACAGGTTCGATAATTCTACCAATATCATCAATAATTGATCCTTCTACATTAATAGTCGTTGATTCAGGACCATCTGGAACATCATATATTGCATAGATATGCCAACCAAATTCAAGATTTGTGTCTAGATTGAGAAGAGCTATCTCCCCTTTTCTTACATCTTTTATACTAAACTTAAAATCAGCTGGATCATCAAATTGTTGACTAAGTAATATTGAAAAATAAAATAATAATAATAATTTTTTCATTAGTTTTGGGAAAATAACTTCTTCTTAACCTTTGTCCAAAAAGTTTCTTTAGGAATCTCTATATCAATTTCGCCGAAAGAATCAAGTTTATGAATCAAATTTTTGATTTCATTTTTAGCACAATCATGTCCATTTTTAATAAAATCATCTGTACAATCAAATGCAGACCAATGAAGGCTATCATGGTCTGGATGAAATACAAAATCAGCTTGATTTAATAGGTATTCATTTAAATGACGGACGGAAAGATCTCTTACTCTTGACATAATTTCAACAATATTTTCAAGCTTTTGATTGGTTTTCAAATTTTTACTGATATTAACTGCAATAATAAAATCACATTTATTCAATAACGGACTAACAGGAGTTGGCAATACCACTCCTCCATCAACCAACATTCTATCATTCTTGTATGTCGGCTCTATAAAACCAGGGATAGACGAGCTCTGAACAACCGCATCTACGATACTACCAGCTTTATAAACAATCGGTTTTCCTGATATAAGATCAGTAGCAGTTATAATTAATGGTATATTTAATTCATCAAATGTTTTGCATGAAATCAGATTTTTTGTTGCCTTTGAGAGTCTTTCATTCTTAATAATTGATCTTCGTGTTGAACTAACCATTAAAACATACTGATTTTTTATTTGTTTCATTACTTGTGAAAAAATTGATTCATCTTTTTCATCATTTGATATATATCTAAAACCTAAATCTTTAAAATCTGTACTATTAATGTGTTCTATATATTTTTTTTCAATCGTTTTTGCATTTCCATGACAGGCATACATTGCACCAATCATTGAACCTGCACTTGTTCCAGAAATAATATCAGGAAATATATTATGTTCTTCTAGAGATTTTAATATACCAATATGACATGCGCCTCTTGCTCCACCCCCACCAAGAGCAAGACCTATCTTCAAATTTTTATACATCTATATTTTTGCTTCCAGGTTTTGTGGGTGGAATATTTCTAAGAGAATCTGGAATATCTTCTGGAGAGAAAATATTTGCAACTTGCTTGGTAACCGAAAAGAATTCTTCATGTAAATCTATTTTTGATGAACTTCTATCAACAATTACTCCTATCCCACAAACAATTCCTCTGTGATGATTGACTAATTTCATAACCTCTTTTAAAGACCCTCCTGTACTTAAAACATCCTCAATAATCAAAATCTTTTCACCTTCTTTAATGGTGAATCCTCTTCTAAGTTTCATATTTTGATCAATTCTTTCACAAAAAATTGTTTTTACGCCTAATTGTCTACCAACTTCAGTCCCAAGAACAATACCACCTAATGCAGGGGAAATAACTTTGTCAACTGAATATGATTTAAAATGATTGGACAATATTTCTCCAAACATCGTTAGATATTCTGGATATTGTAATACTTTAGCACATTGAAAATATGCATCACTTCTTAATCCAGAAGACAGTATGAAGTGACCATATATCAATGCATTTGTTTTTTCAAAAATCTCTGTAAAATCTTTATTGTTCACAATATTTTCTCATTTGTCCTGAAAATTCTTTTGCAGCATTATAAATACTTTTAGAATCTTTGTTATCAGCAAAAATTATAGATCGTGAAACATTTACCAAAGTTGAATCCATAAATTCTTTGTTAATATTAACTGTATTCTCTAAATCTCCACCTTGTGCACCGATACCTGGGATTAGAAAAGGTAAATTGCTTAATGATCTTATTTTTTCCATTTTGTGCATATCAGTAGCACCAACAACTAAACCAATATTTTTATTCTCATTCATATCATTTGTCAAATTAATTACGTTTTTAAAAGTATCATTTTGTATATATCCTGCAGATGAATTTGAGGTCACACATAAAACATATACTCCCTTTGTAAAGTCTGTAGAAAATGGTGTTATTGTTTCTTCTCCCATATAAGGATTCACGGT
>CAJWPX010000015.1 GCA_913045065.1 uncultured Fidelibacterota bacterium
CTCCAAAATCTGTGATTGATGTTAAACAAGCAGATATTTTGATGAGTAGAATTTCTCCTAATCCAAATCAGCCGAGGAGAATCTTTGGAGAAAAATCATTGGAACAATTATCTCAATCAATTGAAGAAAAAGGCCTCATTAGCCCTATTACAGTTAAGCAATCAAAAAATAAATATATCATTATTGCTGGAGAAAGAAGATTTAGAGCGCATCAACTTCTAAAAAGAAAGAAAATTCCAGCATATATCCTTGAAAGTGATTCAAATAAAGATTTAATGTATATGGCATTAATCGAAAATATTCAAAGAGAAGATTTGAACCCAATTGAGCAGGCAAAAGCTTATCAATATTTAAAAGAAAACTTAGATAGTTCTATTACTGAAATTGCAAAAACAATTGGAAAATCCAGGCCCGCAGTATCTAATATATTAAGATTGTTAAAATTGCCAATTGCAATTCAAGAAAGCATTCTTGCAGGAAATATCAGTGAAGGTCAAGCTAGAATAATATTACAGAAAAAAACTACACAAGGCATGATTTCATTATGGAGAAAAATACTAAAAAATAAAATGTCTGTTCGAAAGGTAGAAGCAGCTGTTTCAAAGAATAGAAAATGGCAAAAACAATTAGAAAATATTGAAAACAAAATTGCTCGCATTATCGGTGTAAAAGTAACAATTAAAAAAAGCAAAAAAACTGGTAAAGGTTTTGTAAAAATCCATTTTGATTCAAAAACTTGGGAAAGAGTTTTAGAAGCTTTGGGTATTAAATAAATGAAACATAAAGACTATAAGCTACTTTTTATGTCTGTTTTGAATAAAAAAACATGGCAAATAGAATTTACAAGATCAACACTTATTACTGGTTCTATTATTGTCGGATTGTGTTTCATTATCTCGTTGTCATTATTGGTTCTTTCTATTCCTATTGTGAGAGAATATCTTGAAATCAATGCAATCAATCGGAAAATCAACACGCAAAAAGAAGCAATTGATGATCTTTCAGATAGTTTAAACGAAATTGGATTAATGAAATCTTATATTGAAAATATTATTGGTTTAGAGTCAGAAGATAAACTAAATAGTTCTAATATTCGATTTATGGTTACGGGAAATCTTCCTAGTATAAAGCCAAATAATGGGATCATAAGTAAAGAATTTGATTTAGAAAGCAATCACTTTGGGATTGATATTGTGAATGAAGAAGATAGTCCAATTTTATCTACTGCAAATGGAATAGTAATCTATAGCGACTTCTCAGTAAATTATGGTAATTCTATTATTATTGATCATGAAAATGGATATTATTCGCATTATTATCACAATGAAGAAAATTTTGTTAAAAGAAATGAACATATTGAAAAAAATACAATTATTGCTCACTTAGGGAATACTGGAATGTCATCAGGGCCTCATCTACATTTTGAAATTTGGAAAGATGGAAAACCAATTAATCCATTATCTTTTTTCCCAGATTATTCAAAAAAATCTGATAAATTAGAAACAGAAAGTAATGAACAATAAATCTACTAATAGTCAAACAATAATTGCTGAAGATGTTCAAATTGATGGTGATATGAATTTATCTGGCAATATCACAATTTATGGAGAAATAAGGGGGTCAGTATCTACACATGGTTCAGTACAGCTTGCAAAAGATGGAAAAATTTTTGGCGATGTTAAAGCAACTGCTATTCAAATGAATGGCTATGTTGAAGGAGACATTTATATTAATGGGACTGCAGAGTTATTAAGTAATTGTGAATTAGTAGGAGACTTAAGGTATAAAGTTTTAAATATTCAAGATGGAGCACAATTCTCTGGTCGATGTGAGATTATTAATAGTGAAGTCGATTCTGATTAACTGAATGAAAAAAGATAATAAATCTTTTATTTCTATTCTTGCAAAAGATTATTCTCTTTCTACCGCTTTTTTTTCAACGATAATTTTTTTTGGGTTATTAGGATTTATTTTGGATAAATATTTTAATTTAAAATATGCACTTATCTTTGGACTTTTCTTGGGGATTATAATTGGTTCTTATCAGATTTATAATTCAATAGTAAAAAATGATTAAAAATCTACATTTTTGCTATTTTCAGATTGATTTTTTTTTCTTAGGTTCAAGCGATGTTAATTGATAAAACTGATACTAGTCATAGCAACGATCCAGCCGATGTTGCAATCGATCATGTTGCAAATAATTATGAACATATTATATTAAAGCTTTCTTTAATCCCAGAAAAGTGGATTGAGACATATCCATTACTTGGGATTTTTGATTTTTCCATTACCAAACATGTTTTTTTGCTAATCTTAGTAGCATTTATCACCGTCTCATCGATGATTTTCTTGGTACAAAATTATATTTCTAGTAAAACAAAAGTACCAGGCAAAACAATGAATTTTATCGAAATGATTATTCTTTATATGAGAGAGAATGTTTTAAAAAGTTTTATTGGTGAGAAATATTATAAGGATTGGGATGCGCTTGTATACACAATATTTTTCTTTGTTCTTATTGGTAATTTTTTGGGTTTAATACCTATTTTCGATTTCCTAGGTTTGATTAATTATTTAGCTGGAGGAATTCCAGTGGTAAAAGATTTAATACATGGAGGTAATACTGTTACAGCCAATATCAATTTAAATTTTGCCTTAGCAACTATTACTTTTGGTGCATTTACCATTGCAGGAATAAAAAGATATGGATTTTTTCACCATTGGAAAAATTTAGCTCCACCAGGATTGGCATGGCCATTATATTTTATTGTTGTACCAATTGAGGTCATGGCAATGCTTATTAGGCCTATCTCTTTAACCCTTAGGTTAGCAGGGAATATGATGGGAGGGCATTTAGCTCTAATAATTTTTACTCAATTATTTATTATTGAAGTTGCAAAAAATTATGGTATTTTTGCTGCACTTGGTGGTAGCATATTCTCAGTTTCACTATCAATTGGAGTAATTTTTTTAGAAATTATAGTAGCATTTATACAAGCATATGTATTTGCTTTATTAACAGCTGTTTATATAGGAATGGCTGTCAATGTTGATCATTAACAAAAAAGGAGTATGAAATGGGAGCAGGTTTAGCAGCAATCGGTGCTGGCATAGGTATCGGTTTAATTGGTATGGGAGTTGCAGGTGCAATTGCTAGACAACCAGAAGCCAAGGATGAAATCAGAGGCCAAACGTTTATTTTGGCAATTTTGGTAGAAGGGACAGCTATTTTATTAGGGCTGTTATCTTTATTTATTGGTTAATAGGTAGAAAGAAAGGAAAATATGGATAATCCATTGTTTACAATTGATCCAGGTTTATTTATCTGGTCAATAATAATCTTTTTATTAGTCTTGTTGATCTTAAAACGATATGCATGGACACCTTTACTCAATTTTATTGATGAAAGAGAAAAAGAAATTTCTGATTCTTTGGCGATGGCAGAAAGTGCCAAGGCAGATCTTGAACAAGTAAGAGAAGAATCAGAAAAAATTCTTAATGAAGCAAAAAATCAGAGCAAATCTATCGTTAGTGATGGCAAACAAAGAGCTGATCAGTCTGCAAATAAGATTCTAAATGATGCAAAGCAAAAATCAGATGAATTTGTTCTTGATGCTAAGAAGAAGATTGATGTTGAAAAGAAAAGAGCCATTAAAGAGATCAAAGAAGAAGTTGTTGATCTAAGTTTAGATTTAGCATCTCAGGTTTTACAAAGAAATGTTAAAGATGAAGATAATAATAAATTTGTTCAATCATCTCTTAAAGAAATTAATACTGATGAAGCAAAATCATAAAAAAATAAAGATATATTCGGAAGCATTTTGTTCTCTAGTAACAAATTTTCAAGAATTTCAAACAACCAAAATTATGTTGAATGATTTTGTAGTTCTTATAAAAAAAGATTCAACGATTAGTGCATTTTTACAATCTAAATCAATTGATAAAAGTCAAAAAGTAGGAATCTTTAAAAATGCATTAAATGATGTTGTTAATAATGATTTGTTAGACATTATTATAGTAATGGTTGAAAATGATGATATTAATTTGTTATCAGATATAAATAAAAATTTTCTTTCATTAGCTAAAGCAAAATTAAATGTTGCCTATGTTGAAGTGATTGCATCATTTGATATGGCAGATGATTCTAAAAATAATCTTTTACAAGAATTAAAAACAGCTACGAAAAAAGAAATTGATCTTAATTTTTCTGTTGATAAGAGTTTAATCGGTGGATTAAAGATTAAAGTTGATGATATGTTATTTGATAGTAGTTTGAAAACAAAATTAGAAAATGCAAAATTAAAATTAATAGGGGTATAAATGGAAATTAAAACAAATCAAATTGGAGACTTACTACGAAATCAGATAAAAAATATTGATAGTGATATTGATATTAACGAGGTAGGTGAAGTTTTAGAAGTGGGAGATGGTGTTGCTAGAACAAGTGGTCTTGGTAATATTATGAGTTCTGAACTTGTAGAGTTTCCAAATGGTGTTTTTGGAATGGCATTAAACTTAGAAGAAGAAAATGTAGGAGCTGTATTATTTGGAGATAGCAGTTTGATAAAAGAAGGAGATATCGCAAAGAGAACTGGAAGAGTTGCTGAAGTTCCTGTTGGAGAAAAATTATTAGGTAGGGTTGTGAATCCTTTAGGTCAACCTTTGGATGGTAAAGGCCCTATTAATGCAAAAGAAACACTCCCAATTGAGAGAAAAGCCTTAGGTGTAATGTCAAGATCCCCTGTGAACGAACCTTTACAAACAGGATTGAAAGCAATAGATAGTATGATTCCTATTGGTAGAGGTCAAAGAGAACTTATTATCGGAGATAGACAAACAGGTAAATCGGCAATTGCAGCAGATACTATTATCAATCAGAAATCATCACATGATACAGATAGTCCTGTTCATTGTATTTATGTTGCAATTGGGCAGAAAGCATCAACTGTCGCAAAACTAGTGGGAGAACTTGAATCAAATGGTGCAATGGACTATACAACAGTAGTGGTTGCTAATGCGTCAGATCCTGCACCGCTTCAATACATTGCTCCATATGCTGGATGTGCAATGGGTGAATATTATCGAGACAATGGAATGCATGCATTAATTGTCTATGATGACTTATCAAAACAAGCTGTTGCATATAGACAAATGTCATTAGTCTTGAGAAGACCTCCAGGACGTGAAGCATTTCCGGGTGATGTTTTTTATTTACACAGCAGACTTCTTGAAAGAGCATCAAAACTTGCTAAAGATTTAAATTCTGGATCATTAACCGCACTTCCAATTATTGAAACACAAGAAGGAGATGTATCTGCATATATTCCAACAAATGTGATTTCCATTACTGATGGACAAATATATCTCAATACAAGTTTATTCAATGGTGGTGTTAGACCAGCTGTTGATGTTGGCTTGTCGGTTTCTAGAGTTGGAGGAAATGCTCAAATAAAAGCAATGAAAAAAATTGCTGGTAAACTGAGATTAGATTTGGCTCAATTTAGAGAATTAGAAGCATTTGCAAAATTTGCTTCAGATTTAGATGAAACAACAGCATTACAAATTACCAGAGGACGTCGAATGGTAGAGGTATTAAAACAAAACCAATACGTTCCAATGTCTGTTTCTAATCAAGTAGTTATTATTTATGCAGCTGGGAAAGGTTATTTAGATGATATTGATCTTGATAGAGTAAAAGAGTTTGAGACAGGATTACTTGAACACTTTCAGACCAAACATTCTGATTGTTTAGATAAAATTAGTCAAGAGGGTGATATTAGTGATGATTTAGAAAAAGCAATGAATACAGGAATAGAGGAATTCAAAAAAACATTTTAAAATGGCTAATCTTAAAGATATTCAACAAAGAATTAAATCTGTAGGCAGTTTACAGAAGGTCACTAAAGCCATGAAAATGGTTGCAGCTGCTAAAGTAAAAAAAGCACAAGAAAAAATGGAAATTTCAAGACCATATTCGAAAAATGTACAAGATTTAATTTGCAGAATTCTACCTGAAATATCTTCCTCAAATGTTGATTTGATTGAGAAAAGAGAGATCAAAAATAAAGGATTAATTGTTATTACAAGCGATAGAGGTTTTGCTGGTTCTTTTAATTCTAGCGTCATTAGGTTGGCTGAAAAAGAAATTGAAAATTTTGGTAAAGAAAAAGTTCAATTATTTTGTTTAGGCAAAAAGTCATCAGAATATTTTTCTAATAGAAAATATAAGGTTAAAGAATCATTCTATGACTTTTGGAAAGATATGAATTTTTCTACTGCATCAGATATTGCAAATGTATTTATTAACTCATTTACTAGTGGTGAAGTTGATGAGGTGAATGTTATTTATAACAGATTTAAAAATCTGGGATCTCAAGATTTAATGATGGAGAAGGTTTTACCAATTGATTTCACAAAAGATTATAATGTTAAAAATTATAATTATGATTATGAACCAAGTCGAGAATCAACCATCCAAACATTAATGCCAAAGCATATTAAAGTGCAAATGTGGCAACAAATGTTAGAATCATATAGCAGTGAAGAGGCTGCTAGAATGATAGCGATGGATAATGCAACAGAAAACGCTAAAGAAATAATTAAAGAATTAAAATTAGAATTTAACAAGGCACGTCAAGCAGCAATTACAACAGAAATGTTAGAAATTGTTGGTGGGGCAGAAGCATTAGCAGATTAAGGGGTTAGAATGAATAAAGAAGGTAAAATATTACAGATTACTGGGGCAGTAGTAGATGTAAAATTTGGAGATGGACATCTACCAAGAATTATGAACGCTCTATCTATTAAAACAGACGATGGATCAGATTTGGTATTAGAAACTGCTCAACATTTGGGAGAAGGCGTTGTTAGAACTATTGCTATGGATTCTACTGATGGCCTTGTTCGAGGATCGACAGTTGTTGATATGAATCAACCAATTTCTGTACCAGTAGGTCAAGCAACTTTAGGTAGGATGTTTGATGTGCTTGGAAATCCAATTGATAAAAAGGGTGAAGTTAAAAATGAAAAAAGTTTACCAATTCATAGAGCAGCACCTCTTCAAGAAGATTTAACAACATCTTCTGAAATGTTTGAGACTGGAATTAAGGTTGTTGATTTAATGGAACCTTATACTAGAGGTGGAAAAACTGGATTATTTGGAGGAGCTGGTGTTGGTAAAACAGTATTGATTCAAGAATTAATTCGAAATATTGCAACAGAACATGGTGGATTTTCTGTATTCGCTGGTGTTGGAGAACGAACAAGAGAAGGCAATGATTTATATGCTGAAATGACTGAATCGGGTGTAATTAATAAAACTGCTCTTGTTTTTGGCCAAATGAATGAACCTCCAGGTGCACGCTTGAGAGTTGGATTAAGTGCTTTGACTATGGCTGAATATTTCAGAGATGATGAAGGTAGAGATGTACTGCTTTTTGTAGATAATATTTTCAGGTTCACTCAAGCTGGTTCTGAAGTATCAGCACTTTTAGGGAGAATGCCATCTGCTGTTGGCTATCAACCTACTTTATCTACTGAAATGGGAGATTTACAAGAAAGAATTACATCCACTAAAAAAGGATCTATTACATCTATTCAGGCTATCTATGTTCCTGCAGATGATTTAACTGATCCTGCTCCTGCGACAGCTTTTGCGCATTTAGATGCTACTTCTGTACTTGAAAGAAAAATTGCAGAGCTGGGTATTTATCCGGCGATTGATCCATTAACTTCTACTTCAAGGATTCTTGATCCGAGAGTAGTGGGAGATAGACACTATAATGTTGCAAGGTCTGTCCAAAGTACTTTACAACAGTATAAAGATTTACAAGATATTATAGCTATTCTAGGAATGGATGAATTATCTGATGAAGATAAATTAGTCGTTTCAAGAGCTCGTAAAATGCAAAAGTTTATGTCTCAGCCTTTCTTTGTAGCTGAACAATTTACTGGATTGGACGGAAGATATGTAAAATTAGAAGATTCTATTGCAGGTTTTGAAGCAATACTTAATGGTGAAGTTGATGAACTGTCTGAAAATGCATTTTCATATGTAGGGTCAATTGATGAAGCAATCGAAAAGGATAAAAAATGAACAAATCCTTTCAATTAGATATAGTTACACCAACCAAATCATTTACTTTTGATAATATAGTATATGTTGAATGTCCTGGGACTGAAGGATATTTTGGTGTTTTAAAAAATCATACTAATTCAATTATCGATTTAAAAGAAGGAATAATATCAGTAAAAACCGAAGATAGTAATTTAAAATTTACTTGTTCTTCTGGTATTGCTGATATTAATTCAGATTCTTCTGATGATTTACCTGATAAAGTATTATTACTAGTTGAAAATGTACAAGAATTACAAGAATAATTATTAGATTAAAAATATATGTCTTCTAGAACACATAATTGTGGTGAATTAAACAAGACTCATATTAATTCCAGTGTTACACTTTCTGGTTGGGTTAATTCTCTACGTACTCATGGAAAAATAATCTTTATTGATATTAGAGATCGATATGGAAAAACACAGATAATACTTGATAAAAAAGATTTAATTAATAAAGGAAATTCATTATCAAATGAAGATGTAATCAGTATTTGTGGCAAAGTAAATGCTAGAACAAAGGATTTTGTTAATAAAGATATTTCAACAGGAGAAATTGAAGTTATAGCCAATGAATTACATATATTAAGTATTTCTAATCCACTTCCAGTTCCTATACATGACAGGGAAGCTTCAACTGAAGAACATAGGTTAAAATATCGTTATCTCGAATTAAGAAATAAAACTTTACAAGACAATTTAATAAAAAGACATAATGCAGCTCAGGTTGTAAGAAATTTCCTTTCAAAAAAAGATTTTATCGAAATTGAAACTCCTGTATTAATGAAATCTACTCCAGAAGGAGCAAGAGATTATCTAGTGCCTAGTAGAATTCATCATGGAAAATTCTATGCACTTCCACAATCTCCTCAAATGTATAAACAATTGTTTATGATTTCTGGGCTTGATAAATATTTTCAGATTGTCAAATGTTTTAGAGACGAAGATTTAAGATCAGATAGACAGCCTGAATTTACACAGATTGACCTTGAAATGAGTTTTGTTGATGAGCCAGATGTAAGAAACCTTGTTGAAGATTTAATTACAACTATATTTAAGAAAGTGAATAATGTAACAATCAAGAAACCATTTCCAATCTTATCTTATCATGATTCAATAAACAAATATGGTACTGAGAAGCCTGATCTGAGATATAAAATGGAATTAAATAGTTTTAAAGAATTTTCAGATCAATCTGATTTTAAGTCTTTTAAGGGTCTTAAATATGTTACAATGTTATCTGTTGATGATTCAAGCCATTTTTCTAGGAAAATTATTGATGAATTAGATGATTATGCTAAATCAATTGGAGCGAAAGGCTTAGCTTGGATGAAATGTAATGGGAAGAATCTAGAAGGAGGAATTTCCAAATTTTTTAATAAAAACCTTCAATCTAAAATTGTATCAAACTATAAACTAAAAAATGATTCTATATGTTTTATAATCGGTGATAATTCTCAACTTGCTTTAAAAGTTTTAGGATTAGTGAGGACAAAAATTGCACAGATGCTCAATCTTTGTGATAATACAATATTTAAACCAGTATGGATTGTTGATTTTCCGCTATTTGAATGGGATGAAGATCAAAAACGTTTTGAATCAGTCAATCATCCTTTTACAGCTCCAAAAGATAGTGATATGGAAAAATTGCTTTCAAGTCCGGAAGAAGTACTTTCCAAAGGTTATGATATTGTGATTAATGGTTATGAAGTTGCAGGAGGATCTATTAGGATTCATGATGATAAAATGCAGAAACAAATTTTTGAAATTATGAATATTACAAAAAAAGAGATTAACGACAAATTTGGTTTCTTCATTGATGCTCTCAAATTTGGCACTCCTCCACATGGAGGCATTGCATTTGGATTTGATAGATTAGTTATGTTATTATGTGGAGTGAATAATATTAGAGATGTTATTGCTTTCCCAAAAACTACATCTGCATCTGCTCTTATGGAAGATGCTCCAAATACTATTTCTGAAACCCAGTTAAATGATTTAAACATAACTATTAAGAAAAATGAAGAAGACGTTTGAGATAAAAGGCATAGATCTTATCTCTCTTTATGGTATTAGTGATCAAAATATCACCTTTATTGAACAATATCTTCCTGTTAATATTGATATACGTGGCGATAATCTTTTTTGTAAAGGTCTAAAAAAAGATATTGAAGACTTTTCGGTAGTATTAAGTCATATGATAGAGTCTGTTAAAAAAGGTAATAACATAAGCACAAAAGATATCAAACAGTTGTTAGCAATGAATATAAAAGACTTAAATGCTAAGAATAATATTGATGATGTATTGTTTTATGGTAAGAAAGGGCCAGTATATGCTAGGAGCATTGGCCAGAAGAACTTGTTGAAAGCATTTTTTGAAAATGAGATTATTATTTCAGTTGGGCCAGCAGGGACTGGAAAAACTTTTCTAGCTGTAGCTTATGCTATCTCTTTACTAGAAAAACATGAGATTGAAAAAATTGTGTTATGTAGACCAGCAGTAGAAGCTGGTGAAAGTTTAGGATTTCTACCTGGAGATTTACGCGACAAGATTGATCCATATCTTGCACCTCTTTATGATGCACTGAATGATTTACTTCCAAAAAACAAAGTTCAGACTTTGATTAATAATAAAATTATAGAAATTATTCCTTTGGCATATATGCGCGGTAGAACAATTAATAACGCAGCAATGATCTTGGATGAAGCACAAAATGCTTCTCCGATACAGATGAAGATGTTTTTAACAAGATTAGGAATTGAATCTAAAGCAGTTATCACAGGTGATATATCTCAAATTGATTTACCAAAGAAAACTAATTCTGGTTTAGTAGAAGTTTTAAAGATTTTAAAAAATATCAAAAGTATCGGAATTATCAGACTAAGTGAAAGTGATGTTACTAGACATGAAATAGTTAAAGATATAATTAATGCCTACTCAAAGTTAAAAAAATAGGAAAAAATCAACTATGACAAAAGTATTTGAAACTATCTCTCAAAGAAATCATGAACAGGTTATTTATTGTAATGATCCCAGTTCTGGATTAAAAGCAATTATTGCAATACATAGTACTGCATTAGGTCCTGCATTAGGTGGGTGTAGAATGTATCCTTATAAAAATGAAGAAGATGCTTTAATTGATGTATTACGACTATCAAGAGGCATGACTTATAAAGCGTCGATTGCAAATTTAAATTTAGGAGGAGGTAAATCGGTTATTATTGCAGATCCTAAGAAAGATAAGTCAGAAGTATTATTACGATCATTTGGAAAATTTGTTAATAGTTTAAATGGAAAATACATTACAGCAGAAGATGTAGGAATGTCTGTACATGATATGGAATACATAAGAATGGAAACTAAACATGTAACTGGAATCAAAAGAGCAATGGGAGGTAGCGGAGATCCTTCAATATTAACTGCGCTTGGTGTTTACATCGGAATGCAAGCTGCGTTAAAGAAAAAACTTAATATTATAAGTATGAAAGATTTAAAAGTTGGTGTTCAAGGGTTAGGGAAGGTTGGATACTATTTATGTAGTCATCTTAAAGAGGCTGGAGCAGAAATTTATGGTTATGATATTGATAAAAATAAATTAAATAAAGCCATTGAAGATTTTGGTCTTATTCCTGTATCTAATGATGAATTATTATCTATGAATTTGGATATTTTTTCGCCTTGCGCATTAGGAGCAATCATTAATCCTGCTTCTATTAAAACTTTAAAATGTTCTGTGATTGCTGGAGCTGCAAACAATCAATTAGAAAAAGAATCCAGAGATTCAAAATTATTATTAAAAAAAGGAATTATGTATGTGCCAGATTATGTAATTAATGCTGGTGGATTAATGAATGTTGCAAATGAACTTCAAGGTTATAATCAAGAAAAAGCTCGCTACCAAGTTGAAGGTATATACTACATTTTAATGAGAATTTTTGATTATGCAATTGCAAATAACATATCTGCCCTTGAATCAGCAAATCATCTTGCTGAAAGAAGAATAAGTGAATTTGTTAAATGGAATCATAAATGGATAAAATAATAAATTTATATGGTTAAAAAACAACAACGAAAAAAAGCAAGAGAAGCAGTTTTGCAAGCTTTATATGCAAAATATTTATCCAGCGAAGATGAAAATAAAGTACTTCGTGATATTAATAATCGATATAAGTTTGATGATCTTACCAAAGAATTTGTTGATGAATTATTTCAAAAAACTGTAGATAATAACAAGATGTTAGATCAAAAAATTGAAAACTCATTAGAAAATTGGGATATTGAAAGAATAAATGTTATAGATAGATTAATTATGCAGATGTCAATTTCTGAAATGTTATTTATGAAACAGTATGAAATTCCTTATCGCGTAACAATTAGTTCGGCAATTGAAAATGCAAAAAAATTTAGCTCTGAAGATAGTACTGCTTTTGTAAATGGTGTATTAGATTCCATCTATAAAACATTATAAAAGTATGAGTTTTTTAACAAAAATATTTGGCACTAAATCTAGTAGAGAAATCAAGAAAATTTCTCCTATAATTCAAGATATAAATTCAATCTATGATACTCTTAACGATAAAAATGAAGATTATCTTGTTAAAAGAACTAAAGAATTACGGAATGAAGTTATCAAGAAGATTTCTGAACAAGAAATTAAACAACTAGAAAACTTAGAAGACAAAAAAGAAATACAAAAAATAAGAAAAGAAATTGAAAACAACATTTTATCTGATATTTTACCTGAAGCCTTTGCTTTAGTAAAACATGCATGTCGACTTCTGTGCGGAAAAAAATGGGACGTTGTTGGGCAAAACATTGATTGGGAAATGATTCCTTATGATGAACAGTTGGTTGGAGGAGTTGTATTACATCAAGGAAAAATATCTGAAATGAAAACTGGAGAAGGAAAAACTCTGGTAGCTACTATGCCTATTTATTTAAATGCACTTTCTGGAAGAGGAGTCCATGTTGTTACAGTTAATGATTATTTAGCACAACGTGATGCAGAATGGATGGGTAAAGTATTTGAAACTTTAGGAATGTCAGTTGGGTATATATTGAATTCGATGACTCCAGAAGAAAGAAAAAAAGCCTATAACTGTGATGTAACTTATGGAACTAATAACGAATTTGGATTTGATTATTTAAGAGACAATATGACGATTGATTCTGAACATTTAGTACAAAGATTACATCATTATGCAGTGATAGATGAAGTAGATAGTGTATTAATAGATGAAGCCAGAACTCCATTAATAATTTCTGGACCTGTAGAGACAACAATTAATCAGTCTTATATAGACCTACGTCGCCCAGTACAGTCTTTAGTTCATCAACAAAATCAATTAGTATCTGAACTGGTAAGAAAAGCTGAAGATTCTTTAAAATTAGAAAAACCATCTCAAGAAGATTTAAATCATGCTGGTACATTGTTATTAAAAGCCAAAAGAGGATTACCGAAACATAGAATGTTACAAAAATTATTTCAAGAACAAGGCAATTTAAAATTAGCTAATAATGTTGAATCTGAATATATCGCTGAAAAGAAATTACATGAGCTTGATGAAGATCTTTATTTTGCTATAGATGAACATTCTAATAGTGTTGATTTATCTGATCAAGGTAGAGAATCTTTGTCTCCTGATAACCCAGAAACTTTTACGATTCCTGATCTAGGAGAAATGTTAAGTGATATTGATGATGATAGTTCATTGTCTGATAGTCAAAAGAAATTGAACAAAGAAAAAGCCTATCAATTACATTCACAAAGAAGTAGTAAAATTCATTATCTAAACCAATTGCTAAAAGCCTATACATTGTTTACTAAAGATGTAGAATATGTTGTTCAAAATGGTCAAGTCTTAATCGTTGATGAATTTACAGGTAGAATACTTCCAGGTAGACGATTTAGCGGGGGACTTCATCAAGCCTTAGAAGCAAAAGAAAATGTAAAAATTGAAAAAGAGACCCAGACATTAGCTTCGATAACAATACAAAATTATTTTAGAATGTATGATAAATTATCTGGTATGACTGGGACTGCAGATACTGAAGCTGCTGAATTTGAAAAAATTTATAATCTTGGAGTTACTGTTATTCCAACTAACAAGCCAATCATTAGAAAAGATAATGATGATGCAATCTATAAAAATAAACGTGCAAAATATAAAGCAGTAATTAACGAGGTCTCTGATTATTTTAAGAATGATCAGCCAGTATTAATTGGTACAATTTCGGTTGAAGTGTCAGAGTTATTATCAAAAATGTTAAAACAAAAAGGTATTCCTCATAATGTGTTAAATGCTAAACAACACCAAAGCGAAGCCGAGATAGTAGCAAAAGCAGGTTTAAAAAAAGCAATTACTATTGCAACAAATATGGCTGGAAGAGGTACTGACATTAAATTAGGGTCTGGTGTGGAAAAACTTGGAGGTTTACATATTATTGGTACTTCTAGGCATGAATCTAGACGTATTGATTTACAATTACGCGGTAGATCTGGAAGACAAGGAGATAATGGATCATCTAAATTTTATGTTTCTTTAGAAGATGATTTAATGCGATTATTTAATATGGATGCTGTTGCAGGAGTAATGGATCGAATGTCATATGATGAGGACCAAGAATTGAGTGCTGGATTATTAAATCGGGCCGTTAGTAATGCACAGAAAAAAGTAGAAGAAAGAAACTTTGGTATTAGAAAACACCTATTAGAATATGACGATGTTTTAAATCAACAACGTGAGATAATTTATGATTTAAGGAATAAAGCATTACTCTCAGAATCAATTAAACCATCAGTAGAAGAATTTATTTATGATTTTGTTTATAATATTTTTGACAATTTTGATATAAAAGATATTAAAAATTGGGATTGGCAAACCTTGAATCAAGATTTGATATCTCATTTGCTAATTGAAGTTGATGAATCAAGTTTTAAAGATGGTCAAGATAAAGAACAGATTGTAGAAATAGTATATAGTCTTGCAATGGATTATTATACAGAGAAGGAACAATTAATTCCATTAGAACTTCTCAGAAAACTAGAAAAATTTATTGTTTTAAGAACAATTGATGAAAAATGGAGAAATCATTTACTTGCAATGGATCAATTAAGAGAAGGAATTGGTTTAAGAGCATTTGGTCAGAAAAATCCTTTGATAGAATATAAGTCTGAAGCTTATACTTTCTTTCAAGAATTAATGATTAATTTACAAAGCTCTGTTATACA
>CAJWPX010000016.1 GCA_913045065.1 uncultured Fidelibacterota bacterium
CCTTGCCATCCAATACCTGCTTTTTCTGCCCACTTTTTCTCCATAATTGGTGCAGTGTCTACACAAACCAAGGTTTTAATAGATGAATCATAATTAAAAATTGTATCTTTGATAAGATGGAGTTTGTCTTTAATGACTTTATGATAATCATCTCCCCATGCATAATTACTAAATTTGATATCTGAATTACAATTTTGTGAAAACTCAGAACTTCTCTGTGTAAAATAATTAAAGGCTAATGAAATCACAGTTTTTACTTCAGGAAAATAGTTAAATATATTTTTTCGTTCCTCTTTTCTTGATTCCATCCACTTCATTGTACCATGATAATTTGATTTGATCCATTCATCAAAATAATTATTAGGATCAACTTTATGAGAAGGGTTGGCAAAACCAATTTTATCAAATTCTAATTGAAGTGCTTTTTTTGTAATAATATCTTTAAGATTTTTTTCTGTCATTCTTCTCAAGAATTTTAATCATTTCTTTATACATTGCCTCTTCTCTTTTGTATGGAGGCAATAACTTAATTCCTCTCCTAAATACCGCTAAAGCATCATCAGATTTACCTAATTTCTGATAAGTTTTTCCGAGCCAATAATAGGTCCCTATATATTCTGGTTCCAATGCAATGCTTGTTTTAAAATAGGACTCTGCCATTTCAAATGATCCTTCTGGAGGTTCTTCAAAAATAATTTGTGCTAGTTTTCGTGATACTCGCCCTAAATCTGCTAAACGATAATGCCATTGTCCCATTACATTATAGCAATATGGATCATCAGGTAATTTCTTAATCGCTTCAGTAGAGTAAAAAGCAATTATTTTAGAACCTTCGATTTGAGTTCTAATATTAGCATTTTCGATCTTTTTACCATATGCCAGTGCATACCATTTATGAATTTGTCCATTTGTTGAATCAATTTTTATAGCTTCTGTAATATAATGAAGCGATTTATCTAGATGATATATATCCATTGCTTCATCATATACTTTTTCTGATAATAAATGATGTGCTGCTGATAGTCTAATTAGAACTTCCAAATTTTTTGGATATTCTGTATTTAATTTATTGAGAGGAATAATGGTATCTTCAAAATTTTGATTTAGTAGATTAGAATCAATTTCTTCAAAATCTTGAGAGAAAATTGCACTAATTAATAAAAACAATAGTGCAAAAAAAGAAAAATATTTCACTTTATGGATAAAATCTAAAATAAGATGGTTTATGATCTGAAAGTTTATCATCAATATCGTATGCTGACATTCCAGTTTCCGTAAGCATATCAATTATTCCAGCAGTAGAAACAGATTCAAATTGAAAAAGTGGTTGATTAATTATTACATGATCAAAATGAGATGGAGCAAAGGAACTTCTCCATCCTTGCCATGACCAATTAGAATTATCTTGATAAAAAACATTTTCGTCTGCCATCTTGAAATAATTAGAATTAAGATCAGTATCTGTTAATGGAGAAATTGAAGGATTTGATATAGATTGCTCACCAACATTGTTAAAATCTCCTACAATCATCACATAATCACTTGCTCGCTGATTGATGACATAATCTCTAAGAAGCGTACTCGCATAATGTCTTCTTGTTGTTTCAGAACCTTTATTGGTGATATCCAAAGTACTATCACCACAGCACTTGTAATGAATATCAATAAGATAGAGATCAACTGATTTAGTTCCATTGGTCCAAGTTACAAAATTCTCCATAGGAGGCCTGCTCGCAAATTGATATGTGGCATTATTAGCAGGATCGTTATCATTATCATTTCCGTTTGGCGTATCAGACCATAATTCATTGCTATAATTGAATGTAACTGTACCACAAGAAGAACAATCTGAATTTGCATTTTTATAAACTAATGCAAAATGCATAAAACTTGTTTCACCAGAAATAACATAGGAATATTCTGGCATTAAATTCACCATATTAATCAATGTATTTTTATCCATAATTTCTTGAAATAAATAAATATCAGCATTCCAAGTTTCAAGTAAACTCTTAACATAATTTGGAGTAGTACTTAATTGTGGGAATGTTTGAATATTCCAAGAAATAATTTCTATCTGATTTTCTTTATCAAAATTAGTTGCATTAGCAAAAACGTAAGAATCCCCTCCACCAGTACCGCTACCATCATCTCCATCATCAGGACCTGTAGAAGAACCTCCACCTCCTGAACAATTCATTAAAAAAATAATGATAAATAGAAATTTATTTGTGATCTGAAACATAAATATAATTTAATAATAAAGTACCGACCTGCTCCAAACTTTTTGGAGAACAATTTTCAGGTATATCTTGTTGTGTATGCCAATGATTGTAAAAGAGATTAGGATATTTAAAATCAATGATATCAATAGCAGGAATTTGAGCATTCTCCCATAAAGGAACATGATCGTCATATATTTCTTCAACAATCCTCTTCTCAAAAGCATTCAAAGAAAGATCTTCGGCCATATCCCAAATTTCTTTTACCTTTTTAGGAGCAATATTATAAGAGAATCTTTCAATAGGTAGATTTAATTGTTTATCGCCCACCATATCAACAATAATAGCAAAATCAGGTTTTTTAATAGGGAGATTCTTAGAAAAGAATTCTGAACCTACAGCAAAAGTATTGCCTTCAAATGATCTTCCAACATCTTCGGCATCAAAAAACACTAGATCAATACCAATTGGAGGTTCGTCAGCTGTAAACATATCATATAGAGTCATCAATATTGCTGTACCACTACCACCATCATTTGCTCCAAGGACTGGAAGTGTTTTGTGTTCTATATTTTTATCTTGGTCAGAAATAGCTCGAGTATCCCAATGGGCTCCAATTAATAATCTATATTTTGCATCTTGATTAAACTGAACAATAAAATTTTTTCCTTTTCTCAAACTTTCTGTCACTGGCTCGATGTATTCAAACTCTTGAATTAAAATATTATCAAAACGTTCTTTAAGAAAATTTTCTAAATAATTTGCAAACTCTTTATGGCCGGTTGACCCAGGATTTCTTGGCCCAAATTCACATTGCTTTTCTAAATACTGAAATGCTTTTACTCCACTAAAACGTGGCACTTCTACCGATTCTTGTTGACTACAACCAAATACTATAATTGCTATTAATATAAATCTCATTTTAACCCCTAATTGCAACATTTATATTTATTCCAAAATCCCTATCAGTTCTTCTGCCTGTCAATCGAGTATCATTTACTCTATATTCATAAAAAAGACTACCCGAAACATTGTCTGTTAAAGTATAAGTTACTCTTAAAATTGTTTTCCATGAATCAACAAAATTTTGCTCGGCAAAATTAATTTTATCTTTTGAACCTTCTTCTTTTTTTTCACTGACATCTATATTTAAAGTAAGGTTAATATTATTTTTTAGATAAATATCACGTTCAGTAAATGGAAGGGGTACGCGAATACCTTTTGTAAAGTTATATGTTAGACTTGCAAGTATACTATTCTCTGATATATAAGTTAATCCATTAGGAACTTCATCAAGTGTATGGACTACATTTGTCCTAATATTAGTAGATATTCCATTTTTAAAAGAAGTTGTAATTCCGATTAAAGGAGTAAAATTTCTTGATACTCTAGCAAATTGAATATAATCATCATTGTCACTAGCAAAAGATGATATTTTAAATAAATCAATAGCGCTAATTTCAGTTTCATTAAATTTCCATGAAATATTTTGTTTTCCATTAAATGCATGTTCAATTGATAATGAATTTACATAAGGACTAATAAATTTTATTTTCTCAAGACCTCCAATTCTGAAAGCCCAGTTTGAAAATGGTAAACCATCAGAAAGATGTTCTCCATAAGCAAAATAATCTCTATTAATTGAACGAATATCAACACCATAACCATTTAAATTAGATGATATACTTTCAGAAAAAGATATATTCATTGAAGTATTTGGATTAAATTTTATTCCACTTCTGATAGATAATGATTTTTTTATATCATCAACACCAGTATTTAAACCAATTTCAGCTGCATTATCTAAACCATGTGTATCAGAAAAACCAAATCTGTATTTTAATGGCACCTTACCTTGAATAGCATTAGAACTCAAATTAGTGGTGTTATTTATACTAACAGATAAAGGTTCTATTTTTTTTGACCATCCATATATTCGTTCCATTGCAAGACTATTGTTTATTTTCTTTTGATTTTTCTTTTTAGGCTTTTTGTTATTATTAGAATCTTCAATTTTTTCGGATTCTTCTTCATCGTCTTCTAGTGAAATAGAACCAAGATCTTCTCGAGATCTTGTTCTTGTAGTAGGAATATCTCTTTTTGAAGCTGGGGTATAAAATAATTCAAGAATTTCAGTTGAAGAAAGACTAAAATTCACCCCATTATTTCTTACAGAAACAATATTTGCTCCATCTACACGACTAGCTCTTGGTTTATTCCATGAATAATTAGTATTGTATACAAAATTTGGCTTAAACCAAGAAAACCATTTTGGAGAAAAATTTGCAGCAAATGATTCAGTATTGCTTGTAGTATCACCTATTTTTAGTTCTTTTAGTGCGTCAAAGATTTTGTCTCGATACTCTGCCATATCAGTAGTTACATTTCTATTATAATTAAATTGAAAATTATCAAAGACCTTATAACCCAGACTAAAAGTTCTATTCAATCCCAAATTAAAATCATCAACTATTTCATCCGTAGCTCGTGATTGTTTTTCCACTAGATTCTGATTCAATTTTATGCTTGTACCAAAAGAACTAGGAGTATAGAAAAACTTTGTTTCACTCATATTTTCTCCAATAATTGGAACTTTTTTTAACCATTTAAATGCTTGAATATAATTATCGCTTGGAAATTTTAAATTATAATCTACGCTCGATGTAAATCTATCAGTATCAACACTTTTCATAATCTCGTTAGATCTATTCTGTTTAGACACATTAAAAGAAGTACTTAGATTATCTATTGTATACCTAATAAAAGGATTTTCTGATTTAATCTTTTTTGAAATTTTACCATTTAAACTAATTGTAGAAGATTGAGTAATAACCGAATCTGGGGCACTATCACTAGTTCTTATATCTGTCCCTGGTAAAAATTTAGGTGTATTGTTTTGCATGTTATATGTCATATTTAATGGAAATGTAATGCCCAAAGCTTGAGGGAAAAGTTTTCCTAATTGCATTTGATTTGTGAAAATAAAGCTTTCAGTAGTTATATTTGTCCCAAGCCTTTCTTGTAATATATGGAAATCAGCATCTTTTCTTATATAAGAGAATGAACTTTGATTAAGATCAGATAAGTTAAACTCCGATTTTAGCCTTACAGCTGTTCCTCTTTCTTTTTTGACTCCACTCAACCTTAATTCATCTAACCATAATTCACCGCTGATTGGGTGATTCGAATTATTTTCAACACCTACAACAAAATATTGAAGCCTAGACAAAGAAGGATTTCCTATAATTTCTACTTTTTTATATTCTTCATTACTTTCATTAATAAATGAATACCTTTTATAATCGGTAGAATCAACAAATGTATCATTATTGTTTAATTTTTCAATAGAAGTAGAATCAACATTTTTTAATTCAGTAAGCCAGTCCAAATCTAAATCAATTGCATTTCGATTTTCATCTTCATCCCATCCATCATATATCGGTTGACTTAATCTGTAATATTCTTCCCCATTACCAAATTCTATAAATAAATCAACATCGGATTTGTTTTCTTCAATATCAGAACTATTTCCATAGACATACATTTTCATTTTGTCGTAAATCAAAAAGCTTTGTCCTTTTTTGGCATCCATAGAGGAAAGTATTTTCTTTGCACCCCCTTTAATATTTGGATTCATATTATCAAATCTTAAAACAAGAGATTGTTCCTTTGATCTAATCTGATTCATTTCATCATATTCTCCATAAACTCCCTTTGGGGGTATGTAATCAGGGTTATCTTCATCATTAACAACCGTAATTAAAAAAGTACTATCTTGAATAGTATATTCATTTTCTGATACCAATGAAGTACCCAACTCTTCCCATGCATTTCCGACCAGTTCCATTTTTGCTATTTCCAAGGTGGAAGCTTGATTTATACCAGAAACCATGAGTCGTATATACTTTATTTCACTTAAAGTAATATCTTGTATTTTTGAAAAATGACTTATTGGAATCCTAACAAGCTTCCAACCTGTTGGAACATCATCAATAACTGTTGAACCAGCAACATAGGTCGTATCATTTAATGAGATTGTTTTGGTAAAATAATCATTAGTTCTATCTAAAAATCCTGACTCATCTAGGTCTTCACTATCGGGATATTTACCACCTGGTTGAATTCTATCTCCAGTACCATTTCCTTCTGTACCGTTAACAAATTCATATTCTGAACTTCCTTCAACATAACTCCAATTATCACTATTAGGGTCATTCGGATCTATATCTGAGGAAGCATTAATAAGAATCGATTCTCCAGATGATAAATAATCTTGATAATTAGACCCATTACTATCTAAACAGCTCCCCCATCCGTCTTCAAATTCATCAAAACATCCATCTAGGCCTGTATCTTCATTATCTTCTAAAAATCCATTCCCAAGTGCTAAACCTGCATCTGGAATATCTTCATTATTCAAAATACCATTGCCATCATAATCTTCACTAATTTTTCCTAAATCAATTGTTAGTTTTCCTGCGTCACCACGTAACCAAATTTCAAAAAATTTTGTTCTAGTTTGATCATACTCACCAATAAACATTGGTGCAATAATTCCTGCCCACAATGAATCTGAATTAGTAACTGCTTGATATTCTTTTGGTTCAAAATTTAGTACTAATATATCAGTCGTTAAATTTTGAGCTCTTTGTGAAGTAGATACATTTGGCCAAATATTATTTGTAAGTACCTGTGAAAATGGATTATACCAGTGCATTTTTAATCGATTTCGTTGATCAAATGATTGATTAGTTTCAATATCTATTGGAGCAGAAGATATATGCCAAAATCTTCTTAAAATTGATGGATTTGTAATACGTTTTGATCCTTCAAAATCATCAATATATGCTACACCATTGCTATCACCAGTTGAAGAATTCGAAATTGAATTTGGATTAGGTAATACTTGTGCTATTTCTCCTTCTAATTTAAATCTTGACAATTTTCCAGCATCAAACATATTTAATTGATTTAATGATGCAGACAAATTTTCTAAATCTCTTTCGTAACGTCCATTAATATCCCATATAAAATTTTGAATAGGTTCATATCCTACTTCTACTTTCTTATTAACAATATCTTGATTGTAGTAAAGAGCTGTTATCCCTAAAAATGAATTTTCGTCAAAATCAACTTGTGCCCTAGAACCAACCATTATTTTTCTATCAAAGGTTACTAAATCATGTTTATCATAAACAATTTCTATATTGCCATTAGGATCAATATTATTATTTAATACAATTATACCTGAGAAATAATCAATCTGATAATCAGATCCTCTTTCTAATTTTTCATCATTGAAATAAATTTCTTCACTACCTTCCACTAAAGTAAATCCTAAATTAATTGAAGATTTTGGACTGGTATAATTAGCTTCAATTGTAAAGCGTGAATCTCCAGTATATTCTGTACGATTAGTTGTTGTATACATTTTTCCTTCTTGTAATAAAGAATTAAGACTAGCATTAATATTACCCCCAGCAATTGTTTCTTCTGAAACAAATGGTAAAAGAGTTGGAAAATGAACTTCACCAGATACAAGGTTTACAATATTAGGATTACTTAAATCGATGATTTCATCAGGGGAAGAAGCTCCGTTTTGACTGAAGTTATCTAAACCAAATAAATTTAGGAATGTTTGTCCATTGCTTGATCTATCGCTAACTGGAGTGGAAAAATTATCAACAATTCTAACAGTAAGATTAGTTTGATCAATATTAATTCCTCCTAATGAATAAACATTTTTAAACATTAAATCCCATGTTGGATGATTGGGATGGGATGATTGTGGTTTAATCATTTTTAGTACTAAACCATCATTCCCATTTTCTCCAACATCAGACCCTACACTTAATACTACAGTACCAGTTGATCGATCTGTCAAATCAAATCGTGCACCAATAATTTCGTTTTGTAAACTATTCTGCATTCTTATAAATCCGAAGTCCTCATTAACACGATAATCAGTCCCTCTTTCAAGCCGAATAAAGGCACCTTCTTTACTGCTATCACTATAATAGTCAGTATCATTAGGATCAACATATGCTACACCTGGATCTGCTGCAGGATTATTAGATGCATCAATCTTATACAGTTCAAAATTTTTCACCACTAGGTTACCAATAGCATGCAATCCATTATTAAGTGGATAATAAGATGGAATATCTAGTTGGAAACCGTTATCTGGTATTATATCTGTTGCACCATTACGAAACCAATCATGGATAAAGAAATATAAATTTTTCTTATAATCATAATCTTGAATTCGTTTTGTTTGTAGTTCAGATGTTCCTTTATATTTTTGGGATTCTTTCTTTGTGCGTTCTAGTGAAGCAATACTAGTTATACTCATCGGACCAAATTTTGTAAAGGCTTTGACTCCAAATAATCCTTTGTTTTGACCTGAAAAAGTAACGAATTCAGTAGCAGGTAATGATAAAGAAATATTACCAGCTTCTAATTTCTGAAGAATATCATCTTCTTTTCCTTGATAATCAATACGAACTGTATTTTCCCAATCAAAATCTCTTTCAGAGTTTTGATCTAGTGATATTGTTACTTGATCTCCAATTTTTCCTTGAACATTAAGTTGTTGTTTTTGATCAAATCGAAAATTTGTTTGTTCTCTTTCTTTATAAGACGATCTAACTAATTCTTGATCTTGGTTCACTAATTTACCCTGTAAATTAATATTCCCTTGGACTTTTAATGATGCTCTACCAAGTTTTCCAATATCAAAATCAGCTATTTCTACATATTTGTCTTGGCTAGTTTTGGTTTGGGTCGTATCTGATGGTGAAAAATTGAATGGTTTACTAAGATTATACTTTTGATTCAATGCATAAAGATTTTCAAAATAATCATCCATAGAAGACGTATATGGTAATATATTTTTATTGTCTAATATAGATTCACTAATTGAAATAATATTGGAATTAATATTAAAATTAACTTGATATTGTGTTAGAGAATTCTTGACGTTAAAAATTCCAATCGGATAATTTGAGATATCATTTAAACAAAAATTGATTTTTGTGGTTTTGTAAAAAGGATTAGTAATAAGATTATCAGCACCAAATAATAAGTTTGGAAAAAATATTAAACAACATAGTAAAAATAGTCTATACATTGAATATCTGATTAATCTTATTCTTAAATTTATCAATTGCAATTCCACGATGGCTAATTTTATTCTTGATATCAGAAGACATTTCTGCTAAAGACATATCTAGTTCTGGAACAAAAAAAATAGGATCATATCCAAAACCAGATTTACCTTGTTTGTCATTCAAAATATATCCTTCTACACATCCTTCTACAAAAAAATCATTTTTGCCACCATCTACATAAGTTATTACAGTTCTGAATCGTGCTGTTCTCATTTTTGTTAGAACTCCATCCATAGCTTTTAAAAGTTTATTTATATTATCATCATATGTTGCACTTTCTCCTGCATATCTTGCAGTATAAAGTCCAGGGTCTCCATTTAAATAATCAACTTCCAAAGCTGTATCATCAGCAAGGGAGGGAATATTGGTGTAATCAAATGTAACCCTTGATTTTATAAACGAATTTTCACGAATTGAGTTTCCATCTTCTTTTATCTCTCCAATTTTAGGAAAATCTGATAAAGAATAAATCTTATGAAAAATAGAATTAATTTCTGGAGTAATTTCTGAAACTTTGTGTTGATTAGATGATGCAATAACAATTTTGTTCATTTCTGAAACTAATAAATATTTATGTGTTTTTTAAATAACTTATAATATGTACTTTTTTAAACTTTTTGCAAGGCTCGGTAGCTCAGTTGGTAGAGCAGAGGACTGAAAATCCTTGTGTCGGCGGTTCAATTCCGCCCCGAGCCACTCTTAGAATT
This sequence comes from uncultured Fidelibacterota bacterium, assembly GCA_913045065.1. Taxonomy (GTDB): domain Bacteria; phylum Fidelibacterota; class Marinisomatia; order Marinisomatales; family Marinisomataceae; genus Marinisoma. Next base: position 10,099 of record CAJWPX010000016.1, read on the forward strand.
TAAGTTTGTTAAACAAAATTTAAACAATGATCAAATTCATCTTAGAACATAAGAGTGCCGTAATAAATTACTTTGGTTTTTCAATTGTATGGATTTGTTGTGCCTCAACCCCATCATTGGAAATGCCACTTTTAGCTCCAATAACAACTTTGATATTTCTTTTTTTTCATTTCTCTATTATTGCTTATAAAAGATATCAAGAATTACAATTAATTATATTTGCAATATTCCTTGGTATAATCGTTGATTCAGGATTCGCAATATTCAATATTGTGCAATACATGCAATACAATGGCACTATAAATCAAAATCTTGTTCCTCCTATTTGGATGTTATGTTTGTGGGCTGGATTTGCATCACAGGTAAACTATGCAATGCGATACTTAAGAGGAAAATATCTATTGATAGCCTTTTATGGATTATTGGCACCATTAGCATATATGGCTGGTGAAAAAATTAATGCAGTTTCTATTGGAACAGGAAATATAAATTATGTTATTATTGCAATTACATGGTCTATAAGTTTTATATTGTTATTTAAGGTATCTCAATATTTGATGGATGAATAAATGATAAAAAATATTATTCAATTATTAGCTTTTATTTTAATTAGTGGGTGTGCCAGTCAAAAGGCAATCGAGCCAGATTCAATTATTTCTGAACAAGTCCCAAATCAATGGGAATCAGATTTACCAGTTCAACTAAAGGTATCAGAAATTTGGTGGAATGAGTTTCAAGATGAAAATTTGAATCAATTTTTATCAGTCTTTTTAGAAGAAAATATAAATTTAGAACAGGCAATGCTTAATACTCGCATTGCAAAACAAGGTTCTGTGTTATCTACGGCAAATTTAGCACCATCTGTAGCAATTGCTGCTAGTGGAACCGAATCAGAACAAAATACTGCAGGGTTTCCGCCTATCTTTACTAGTTTTTTTGGTAACAATGATGAAATCACAACATTTACCCAAGAAAACTATAGTCTATCTTTAAAAGCCCAATGGGAAATAGATCTATGGGGGAAACTAAGACAAGGAAGATTAGCTGGGAAAAGACAGTATTTGTCTAGCAAATATAACTATACTTATGTTCAATTTTCTCTTACCGCTGAAGCTGCAAAATTATATTTCTCTATTATCGAATCCAAACAATTAGTAGACAATGCAAAACAAAAATATAATAATGCAAAAATTATTTATGATTTATATAGCGAACGCTATAAAACAGGCATTATAAAAAGTAATTTTTTTCAACAATCAGAAATGATACTTAATAATGCAAAAAGTGATTTAGATAATAAAACAAGTGTCTTGAATGGACTAATTAGACAAGGAAAAGTTTTAATTAGAGAATATCCAGATCTGACATTAGCAATCTCTGACGATTTTCCAGAACACCTTCCAAGCATTCCAACTGTTTTGCCAGCCGACATAATAAAAAGAAGACCTGATCTTATTGCTTCTCAATATAACATGCTTGCCGCAGAATCATTAAATAAACAAGCAATGAGATCTTTATATCCCACATTTAGTTTGGTAGGATCCAGTGGTGCATCTAGTAATGTTCAAGATTTATTAAATAAAGATTATAGTGTGTGGAGTGCTGGATTAAATTTATTAGCTCCTGTGTTTAATGGAGGAAAATTAATCGCAAGTAAAAAAATCGCCAAAAACCAAAAAGAAATTGCAATGCTTCAATTTGTTAATGATTTGTTAAATGCATATAAAGAAGTAGAGTCTAGTTTACAATTCGATAATACTGCATTTTCTTCCCTGAATCTTGTTGAGGAAAATGTAAAAATTGCAGAATCAATTTATAACACAACTTTAAATGAATTCTATGAAGGAATTGCAAGTGCGGAAGATGTAATCAATGCAAATAATATGCTTTTTGATACAAAAAATATTTTAGCCACCACAGAAAAAATTCGCATTGAACAAAGAATAAACTTAATATTGTCTCTTGGAGGAGGATTTGCTTACGAATAAAGCAAAATAAAATGATAAGATATATCAGACCTGTAATTATTATACTGTTTTCATTAGCAATCGCTTATACATTATATTGGCTTGGTCAAATAAAACCTCAACCAGTAGACGAAAGCATTCCAGTGGAGGTTGAAGTAGAAATTGTAACGCCAACAAATCATCAAATTTTAATTAGTTCAATGGGAACAACTCAACCCATTATCCAAACTGTTTTAACAAGTGAAGTTGGAGGAGAAATTATATATCGTTCAAAGAAATTTTCAGAAGGTTCTTCTGTGATAGAAGGAGAAATATTAGCAAAAATAGATGATACAGATTTTCAACTTCAATATAGTAATGCATTATTTCAACTACGTAGTGCTGAAGTACAACTTGCTATGCAAGAAGCAGAAGCTAAAATAGCAGAACAGACATGGGATAAACTTGGTGAAGGAGCTGCAAAAGATTTAACACTTAAAAAACCTCAACTTAAACAAGCAAATGCAGCACTGAACGTTGCAAAAGCTCAAGTAGAATCAGCCAAGAAAAAGCTAGATAAAACAGATATTACTGCTCCTTACACAGGGCGTATCCAAAGTATTAATATTGATCTAGGATCAACCGTATTACCAGGCCAACCTTTGGGAATAATTTATACATCCAATCAAATTGAAATTACACTACCAATAAAAGATAGTGATTTGGCATTTTTAGACATTCCAATGGATGGAAGAAAATTAAATGACAATCAAAAATCGCTTGTGACCATTAGTGCTCCATATAAAGGGAAAGTACAAATCTGGAAAGGAAATATTGAGCGAGTTGATGGGGTCATTGATCCAGTAACCAGAATGATTAAATTAATTGCAAACTTCAAAAATGATTTCTTAGAAGAAAATCAAACAACATTACCTGTTGGTTTATTTGTCGAGGCAAAAATTAATGGAAAATTTTTAGAAGATGTTTTTGTTATTCCAAATATTTCATTTACTGCTAATAATGAACTTTTAATTGTAGATAAAAATAATAAAATCGAAATAAGAAAAATTAATATCATTAAGAAATTGAAAAATGATATGATAGTTAAAGATGGAGTATCAATTGGTGAGAGAATCATTGTATCTAAAATAAGCATTGCCACAAATGGCACCCCTGTTAATCCAAAATATAAGTAATGAA
>CAJWPX010000017.1 GCA_913045065.1 uncultured Fidelibacterota bacterium
TCAATAAATACCTCTGCGGAAAGAACAAAAACTAATTTTTTAATTGATATGATTGCAGAGGATCTTATTGTTGAGCAAGATTTCGTCGACGGAGAAGGCAGCAAACTTCATGCTATAGATTCATTTTCTGATACCAGATTGATTCTAAACATAACAAGATGTGAAGATTATGAAGGAGATGGTGATATGTATCCCGCATTACCTACAACTTCTCCTGATAGAAAAGTTGCAAAATGGAGACATTTGATTGATACGAACAACGCAATAAAGTGTAGATCGGATAACGATACAAGATCTGTTAGCGCTTTCAAAATTAGACCACCTGGCACTGAAGACCAGATCTTCTTTGGTAAAGTTGAGATTAGGATGAACAATGGAAATAAAATTAAATATCTATATTTTCCGATTTCTCAAGAAATGGGCATAGAATGAAAAAAAAATCTTACAAGATTTCTGGACTCACATTAATTGAAATTTTAGTTGGGATAGTCATTACATCAATAATGATGGCGGCTATGTATACTAGTTATACCGTTGTTAACAATTCCTACTCTCAGGTGACGGGGAGGGCAAGTGTTAGCGCCGCAGGAAGAGATGTTGCTGGAATGCTGATCAGAGAACTAAGAATGGCAGGTTTCAGATACTATGGGGATAATTTAAATTTCGATGATGGCAGAGGTTTGCTTGGTACAGAAATTAATCATTATCCAATTATCATTAAAGAACCAGCTGACAGTTGTTGTGATAGATTAGAAATTGTTTATGGAGACTACGATTCAAACAGAACTGGAGATGAAACAGATCCAAAATTTTTACGATACAAGGTAATTTATTTTGCGAGTTTGGTAGATGAAAATTTTAATCTTTATAAAGTAAAACTAAGATGGAACAACCTAGCTGAAGAATGGAGATATGTATATGGCGGAGAAACTGATCAAGTATATCCAGATGTACCTATTACCGTTCGAGATGCTGAGCTCTTAAGAAAGTACGTTGTGGGCATGGATTTTGTGCCAATTGATAAAGATGGCAGAATAATTCCAACTCCATTAACTGTTAATGACAATTCAGACAGATTAATTGAAGTCAAAAGTATAGATTTAAAAATAACTTTTAGATCAAAAGATGATTTTTTTAAAGAAAAAATTAGAAGAAGAATAGAGTCAATCAAAAGAGCAACGAGACATATTAATGAGGAAGATAAATTTTTAAGAGACTCTATAGTATTAAGTGTTTTCACAAGAAATGTAGGTAATTAATTATGAAAAAAAATGAAAGAGGTTTTGCTTTAGTTTTAGGTTTAGTACTTCTTTTGGTTATGTCATTAATGGGAGGTTCGTTAATTGTAATATCTTCTGGTGATCATAAAAACAACAATGAAGGTGATAATTATCAACAAACTTTTTATGTAGCTGAAACAGGTCTTTTGGCTGGAGAAAGATTTCTGATGAATCAATATATGGGTCCTTGGGATAGTGGTTCACGAAATACCGCAGCTAGAAATTTACCTGCAAATGTTCAAGAACCAGGCGATACTCCTTGCCTAAGAAGTTTTCCTAATATAGATACTGACACCTTTAGAGTTGCTCTAGTCAACCCAAAGGCAGTATCCGACGAAGATAGAGGAAGGTTTAAGCAAGATTTTAACCTTTTATTCAGGGGTGGGGAACATGATTTTATTACAGAAGATGATCCCGAAGATGTTTATTTAAAGGATTTTTACTATGAATATTTTCTTCATAGAGTTGGAGCGGCTCCTTTTACTGGATATGGCGCAAGTATTAAAAAAGGTGCCTCAGATGAAAGAGTTGATGGAATGGCATATCGTGTTTATAGTTGTGGAGTTTACAAGGGGGGCAGAACTGACTTAATTATACCTTTAGAGTCTTTAATTATTGTGCAAAATTGATAGAAATTTTTATGAAAAAGATTTTTGATTTAATAAATTTTACTCTGATAGCTTTTCTTATAGCTTTTTTTATGCCTACAAATGCTTTTGCTAAGTGCAACGTAGGTTTTAATATTGGCGAAAATGTTAAACAAGTTGAAAAAAAATTTGGTTTACCAATACCTTTATCACAATCATTATCAATGATTGAAGTCTCAACTGAAGAAGTTTGCCCAAGGGAAAAATTAGGATATTCAGTTGTAGAATTTTATTTTTTAAATGATGAGTTAGCAGCTTACAAGATTGTATTTGACCATTATGATGATACCCCTGAGGATGAAAAACTTCTTCTTTTTGAATATGTGAAAAAAAACTATGGAACTATAACTGATAATAAAAGACCCAAATATTGGAGGGGCTTTAAATCTTGGGATAAAAAAAATGAGATAATTGTATACAAAAAAATGGATTTTGACGGAATATTGGATGAGGTGCTCTACGTTAGTAACAAAAAATATCATGAACTATTTACAGTTTATGAATCTGGAGAGACAGAGAATAAAAATGAATAGTAGAAATTTCTTCAACTGGACAAAATATTTAATCGCCACCACTTTGATGCTATTATTATTTTCAATTGAAAATATTCTAGCAAAAGATCCTCCTCCTGGATCAGGGACGGGTGACGTTCCGGTAAATGTGTTATTTCTTCTGGATAATTCTTTAAGCATGAGAAATCAAATGGTAGCTGGAGATGGTATGTTTAACCCATATGATCTAGTCGAAACTGATAATGGAGATATTATTATTTCTCAAATGAGAAGAAGAGGTCTTACAAAAATTAATTATGGCACGGAACGAAGAGATACGTCTTTTGGAAATAATGGCTTTTTTAGAGGACTTCGTAGCGATGCTAACTGTGGTAATCAAAATTCTTCAATAAGAAATGCATTCAGCATGGGAATTGATAGGGTGGATACAGACGATACTAGTGACGATCTAATCTACGCAGCTGATTTTCGAAGCACGAGAAGGGGAAATGGAAAAATAGTCATACTGAATGTTGATGGAGAATGTCAAGATGTAATTTGGCCTGGTTTTAGAATTAGAAACATGACGATAAGAACTGTTCCGGATAATGGTCCAACCTATTTGTTTGCAGCCGGTCCTGGAAATATCTATTCAGCAAATTTAAGCGGCACCAATGGTATGCCGTCCACTGGAGCGGGCGCATGTTCTAGTGCTGGAACTAGAAATCTCATTACATCAGCTTTAGGCATTGCAGTTGATGGACAAAATGGAACTCCAAGTTTTCTTTATGCGGCAGTTAGTGGTCATATATATAGGTATCCTTTAGTTGCGACTGGTGATCGATTTTGCCCAGAAGAATGGGACATAAGGCATGATCATGACGGCTCAGTAACAAGTACAAATCGTCATCCTCCGGCCAGAATGATTGAATTAGATCCCGAAGATGACGGTATAATCTATATAACATCAAATACACATGAAGTTGCAAAATATGAAATGGCGGCAACGAATAATGGTTTAACAGAAGTTTGGAGACAAGGATCAAGAGGTAGAGGAAGTTCTGCAGATGATGGTACAAATGTTTTGCTTTGGAGTTCTAGAGCACTTTTTATAGGTGAGGGTGATGAAAATAAGGGCAATGGCAATCCTTTAGTTTATGTGGGTAGCAATAAGCCAAGTGTTCAAACATTTGATAAAGATCATGCCAGTGGACAATGGCAGAACGAGTTGGGCGGAAGTATGGGATCTCGAATGGACGGCGCAAAAGCAGCTATCACTGCCATAGTGGGTGAACCAACTTTAGCTTCTGGAGCCAATTTTGGTTACGGTCACTGGTCAGCAGGAATTCCATTTATAATTGGATCAAGACAGGCTCATAGACAGCAGGGAGATCCTGACTACTATACTGGATGGGACAGAAATCATCCTGGAGTTTCGAATGGTGGAAATTCTCTTCCATGTTGGAGAGGGATTTGTATTCGAGTAGGAGTCGATCGACTTACCAATGCTGATATCCAAAGGGAAGTTACCAGAACTCCTTTGATTTTTGGAACTGATGCAAGAGCCTTTTCTACCATGGCTTTAGATTATTATAGTGACACTATTACTCCAGTAGACTCTGGAATTCCATGCCAGCAAAATTATGTAGTTGTAATTGGAGATGGAGCGTGGAATGGACACGCTTATGCATTGGATAAAATAGAAGATTTAAGAACGATACACGAGGTTAAAACTCTTGTCGTTGCTTATGGTGGCGGCATAAATGCAAATGGATTGGCAAACTTCGCTGCAATGGCCCGGGCGGGTTCATGTGATGCACTAGGTGATGATGAATGTGAACCAACAATAATTGCTGATACGCCTAACTCTCTATTGACCCAACTGCAGACTAAAATAGAACAGATAGTTGCGAATAGGCTTTCTTTTACTGCCCCTTCAATAACCGCTACAATTGAAGAAGGCGGTTCACTCTATCAAGCTCAATTTGACTATACAAAAAATCAAGAATGGAAGGGAACAATCAATAGAAAAGAAATACAAGCAAATGGAGTGCTATGCGATTTGTTTGAAAATGCCGAAGGAACAATAGAATGCTCATGTGGTGAGGACAAATGTGATAATAACTGGAGTGCAGCTGAACAAACCTATGCTCAGCGGGAAAATAGAAGAATATGGACTCCCTTAGGATCATCTGGAGCAAATTATATTGGAGGTACAGCAGCTTGGAACAACTGGACGGCTGGACAAAATGAAACTGCGGATAATTCTGTAGCAATTGCAAACTTATTTGGACAATTAGGTCATGAGGTTGTAGATTTTCATAGAAGAACTAACGATGGTGCAGGTTCAACAATACAAAGATATTGCTATGACCTAACAAGTAATGATTCAATACAAGATGGAAATGCGGATGACATTAAAGGATTAATTAACTTTGTTAGAGGAGAAGACTATTTCAACTACGAACCTGATGCTGGAAATTGTGTTCTTGACAAATGGCGTAGTCACATCATAGGTGATATTTATCATTCTCAAATCGTTCAAGTTGGTCCTCCAAATGCCAACACAGCTTTTGTTGGACAAAACCAAGAAGCATTTTTTAGAGCTAGTAACAATTATGGAAATCACATCAGAGATTATGAAAAACGGCTTACTCTACTCTATGCCGGCGCAAACGATGGTATGCTCCATGCATTTATAGGATGTGCTGAAGATGATAGTGCTTGCACAGATGGCGGAGTAGAACAATGGGCTTTTATACCTCCTTTTATAGCAGCTAAATTACCAAGGATTGCTGATACCTCTTTAAACAAGGAAGGAGATGGAGGTGGATCAAATTCAATATTTGCTGTTGATGGATCACCAGTAGTGCACGATATGTATATCCCAAGTAAGCATGATTGCCCAACAGTAACTGCTGGTACTACTGATGAAAATATTGCAGCTTCTTTGGCATGCGCAAAGTGGAGAACAATTTTAGTAATCCCATATGGAAGAGGTGGGGCTGGATTTTCAGTTTTAGATGTTTCAGAAGCTGAAGGAAGGGGAAATCTTGGTCCAAAACATTTGTTTTCAATTTATAATGACACTGTACATAATAAAGTTTTGGTTGCAGATTACCTAGGAGACATAGATGAATATCCTTATCTAAATAGAAGTTATTCTTTGGACGGATCGTTAGAAGCAGAAAAAGCCAACTCAAACATAAGAAATGCTGCTGATGACACGGCAAGAAATAATCTTGCTGACTGCCAAACAGAAGCAACTTTGACAGCAGCCGGTCAAAATTTTTTAGATGATGGTACTAATGGTTGTTATGAGGGCAACACCTGGACCTGGTCTTTAGAAACACATTCAAACCTATTATCAAATGCAGGAGAAGACGAAGACGTTCAAGTTTTTCTAGAGGGTGTACTATTATCCAAAGGATCATTTACGGTAACCGATGATGGCGCAACTCTAACTATAAAGTTTACAGACACATCGACTAAAAGATACAGAGCATGGGAGGTGGATGATCCTGACCTTACTACCCCAGAAACCTCTGCTACTTCTGTGGAAGTTTATATAGCTAACTCTGATAAACTTGGTGTGGGAGATGATGATGATTCATATTCGAGTTATGCCTTTCTGGGAGATACATGGTCGTCTCCAAGAATATTTAGAATGCCCAATCCTGATAACCGCAGTGAACCTAGTGAAGATAGATATGTCATGGTAATGGGAGGTGGAATGAGTATGAAAAGAGGTATTGGATCAAATCTTTTTGTTATAGATCTTGAAAACATAACAAATCCTGGAAAAATATTAAAAGTAATTGATATTCCAGACTCTGAAGAAAATACAATTACAAATTCTACGCCTGCTTCGCCAGTTCTTGTCACCCCAGATATGACGCCTGGAATTTCTTGGAGAGGAGGTCTGGTTTATATCAATGACTTAGAAGGTAAAGTTACAAAAATTAACCTAACTAGTATGACTATTGGTGATGATGATAGCGCAATTCAAGTATACGACAGCACACAGATTTTTGATGCTCAAGCAAATAAAGAAAATGCCAGATACATGTATCATTCCATGGATATTGCTATTGGAAGGGATACCAACAAAGTATGGTTATATATGGGAACAGGTGATTATGAAGATCCCAATAACACAGAAGATGGTATTGCTAACGTATTGCTTGGAATTAAAGATCCAATGAGAAACTGGAGATACAAAAACGTTACTACTACGGAAAATTTGGATGATTGTAAAAATATTCTAGGAGGTACAATTGATTGTCCGACTAGCACAGATGCAGGCTGGAAAATTGAGTTATCTAATAGTCAAAAAGTAACAGCAGAACCAACGGTATTTCAAGGAAACGTTTATTTTCCTATCTACCAACCGAATGTTGAAAATCCGTGTTCAGCAGGAGCCGCTTTTATTTGTAGCTCTGATGATGAATGTGGAACAAATTATTCACATAAGATCGGCGAAGGATCTGGAAATCCGGCAGAATTTTCTGAAAGCAGATGCCATTTCGCTGGTTTTGGTATTTTATCTGAAATAGTTGTATTTGCGGGTAAGCTATTTGCAAACATAGCTGGTTTATCTGAAGGTAAGTCAACACTGGTTGTCAAAGTGGCTGCACCAGGTGAGGCGGACTCTTATAGACGTTCTTGGAAAGAAAATTTTTAATTAAAAAAACATCATTCTTCTTAAAGAATCTGAAAATATAATAAAAATGATTGTTGCAGAAATTATATAAGGTCCAAAAGGAATTTCGGATGACATTTTTTTTGTTTTGTTCATTAATTGAGGTATTGCAAAAAATAAAGCAATAAAAGAAGATAAAAAAATAACATAAGGAAGACTAATCCAACCAAACCAAAAACCAATAACGGACATTAATTTTGCATCCCCTAACCCCATGCCTTCTCTTTTTCTAATCTGCTTATAAAAAAAAATAATAAACCAAATGATTAGATAACCAAGAATGCCGCCTATAAAAGAATTAACAAAATTTGGAAAAATAGATGTATTTAAATTTGGATCGAATGATTTGATAAATCCAATAATCATTAAGGGAAATGTTAATGAATCTGGAATAATAAAGTGCTTAAGATCAATAAAAAAAATAATGATAAAGAAAATAGCAAGGATCATTAATAATAATGTTGTTATAGTTAATCCAAAATTTAAATAAATAAGTAAAAAGGAAATAATTCCCAAAAACTCTACCGCCAGATATCTCGGACTAATTGATTTCTTGCACTTTCTGCATCTTCCTGACAAAAAAATAAAAGATAAAATTGGAATATTATCAAACCATTGAATTTTTTTTTTACAATTTGGACAAAAAGAACTTTGAATTATAATTTCTTTATTTTTGGGTAGTCGATATATACAGACATTTACAAAACTTCCCCAAATCGCTCCCAAAACAATAATGATTAGAAAATTCACTAACTAGATATTAATTTGTGAAGCAATATGAATAATTCCATCTATACAAAATTGCACAAACAACACTGCATCCTGGAGATGCAAATAAAAACCAGGTGATTGAATAATGATTTCCATTACTGTTATAATTACCAAAAAAACAGTAGAATGCCAATTATAAAAAATGTTTAGAATTATTAAAGAGCCGGAAAAACCTAAAAAAGAGGAACCCAAATTCAACGAAGATCTAGCTATTATTAGTCAGATGAACCAGGAATTTGCAATTTCTTTGGATCTTAATGAAACTTTAAAAACAGCACTCAAGGTAATTGTTAAAAGAATTAATGCTCAAGCTGCTAATATTTTTCTTATCGAAGAGAAAAAAAAAGTTCTACAATGCATAGAATCATTAGGACAAGATTATCTTGATGAGTATGAAATTCCCGTATCACAAGGAGTTATGGGAAAGGCAATTCAGCAAAAGAAATGTATACGAGTAGGCAATGTTAGAAAAGATGTGAGAGAAATTGCAGAATTTTATTTTGATTTAGATAACAAAACTAATTTTACAACAAATTCAGTTTTGTGTTCCCCATTAATTGCTGCAAATGAATGCATTGGAGTTATTCAATGTCTAAACAAAAAAACAAATGATAACCTTTTTATAGAAGATGATAGAAAACTTCTTGAAAACTTATCTGCACCAGCCGCTCTAGCTATTAGAAATGCCAAAATGGCTAAAGAATTAATAGAAAAAAATAGAATGCAAAAAGAAATAGAATTAGTTGGTGAGATTCAAAAAAGCTTACTTTCTACAAATAAAAAACAACCTTTTCCTATTGCAGGTATTAATGTTCCCGCAAAAATTGTGTCTGGAGATTTTTACAATTTTTCTGAACTTGATAATGGAAAATATGGATTTGCAGTAGCTGATGTATCCGGTAAAGGAATTAAATCTTCACTTTTAATGTCAAAAGCTTCGAGTTTATATCGTTGTTTAAGCAAAACCATCTTTTCAACCAAAGATCTGTTAACGCTTTTAAATAGTGAAATTTGCGAAACTGCATCTAAAGGCATGTTTGTTACTATGATGATTGGAGTGTATGATTCTAAAAAAAAAGAAATTCTTTTAAGTAATGCTGGGCATGAACCACCTTTAATTTTATCAGATGATGGAAAGTTTACAAATTTTACTGATTCTGGACCTCCCTTAGGCATACAAAAAAAAATAATCTATCAGGAAAATGTTTTACCTTTTTCTTCGAGCTCTATGTATATTTTTACCGATGGAATCACGGAAATAAAAGATACATCAGATCACATGTTGGGTGCTGATGGATTTAAATCATTTATAAAAAAACATCAAAAAATTGCTAACAATCAAAGATTAAAAACTATTATCGATGATATTATTTCATCAGGAAAAATTCAAAAAGACGATTTAACAATTTTAGTTGTGGATGGAAAATGACCAAAGTTATGGTGATTACAGCATTAATTATCAGTTATATTCTTTATTGGGCAACAAGCTCAGTTTGTAATTTTAATAAAGTTCTAGAAAAGAAAAGCAATAGGGAAAATATTATTGCTCAAGAAGTAAAACCTTCTTTGGGATATACTAAAGTGTATTATTTCAATGAATTGAATTGCAAAAAAACTGATATAGAATTCACTTCGGAAAGACTTATTGATAACTTACAGGCAATTTCTGTACTTGTTTATCAAGAATTAACAACCGATATTAGAGGCAATCCAAACTGATAATTTAGCTTATAACAGTCTGTCTTGAAGATCTGTATCTAATTTTTT
>CAJWPX010000018.1 GCA_913045065.1 uncultured Fidelibacterota bacterium
AAAGATGAATCTGATATCCCTGCTTATATGAGAAAACAAAATCAATAAATTGGTTGGCTACCGATAAAAAGGAAAGGGGCTCCTAGCCGAAATGGCTGGGAGCCCCTCTTTAAATTCTTTGCTATATTTATTTTCATCTATAAATTCACCTTCATGAGCAATGTTTGGGAAGATATTAAAAAGAGTGTATCTGAATGGGGTGTAGTTGCTTCTGAAAAAGCAGAAGAGTTTACTCATAATAGCAGACTTCGTCTTGATATTCTTCAATTAGAAAGAAAACTTTCTAGTTTGTATGTAAAATTGGGACTTTATGTGTTTAATAAGACTCAAGATAAAAATGTTCTAAATTTTGTTGGTGACAAACGTTATTTATCACTAATTGATAATATTGTTGGGATTAAAAAAAGAATCAAAGATAAAAAAGATGAAATTAACAATCCTGATGATGAAACATCTGAACCAATAGATTCGACTGAAAAGAAAGACAAGTAACTATGAATAAGAAAAAATACTTTTCATTCCATTATCTTTCTTCTAATAAACTACATCAGATTAATTTTTCACTCTTGAATGTTGCCACTTTTCTTACTGTTTTTCTTATGTTATTTATTGGGATCAATTATTACCTTTCTGTCGAGTTCTCAAGTAATTATTACAAAGGGAAGATAGAAGAAACCAATCAGAAATATTCTGATGTTTCTGAAGAATTATTAAATAAAGTTGCTGAACTTGAAAAAGATTTAGCATTGCTAGAAGAAAAAGATAGCGAAATAAGAACATATGCTGCATTGCCACCATTAGATGATAATATTAAGAAGATGGGAACAGGTGGATCAGATATTGAAGAAATAAATGATGAAAATTCTTCAACGATATTAGATAAATTAAAAAATACGATTGATTCGTTATCGTATACTGTTAATTCACAGAAGAATAGTTACAATACTATTTTTAATAAAATTAAATCAAACGAAAAAATGTATCGCCATGTTCCATCTATTATGCCTGTTGAATCTGCATATTTAGGTTCAACTTATGGTTATAGAACTGATCCAATAGATGGAAAAAGAAGAATGCACCGTGGACAAGACTTTGCGGTTAACTTAAATACTCCTGTTATTGCAGCAGGTGATGGAGTTGTAACAAAGGCACAGTATGATTCTGGCTGGGGACGTTATGTGAAGGTTGATCATGGTTATGGTTATGAAACAATATATGCCCATCTTTATAAGATTAATGTTAAAAAAGGCCAGAAGGTTAAACGAGGTGATGTGTTAGGAAAATCTGGTAACAGCGGTAGAGCTGCTGGATTCCATCTTCACTACGAAGTGCATAAAAATAAAAAAGTAGAAGATCCTAAAAAATACTTTTTTATCGGTTATATCAAATAATATGTACAACTCTGAATTAAAAGTGAAACGCTACGCGCTCGAGAGTTATGGGTGTCAAATGAATATGGCTGATTCAGAACTTGTCGATGGTATTCTCAAGGATATCGGATTAAAAAAAACAGAAAATTTAAATGATGCAGATGCTATTTTTGTCAATACATGTGCAATTAGAGAAAATGCAGAAAAGAAAATCCATTCTCGTTTAGGAAATTTTCACAAACTCAAAAGAGAAAAACCACATTTGATTATTGGTGTTTTAGGATGTATGGCTCAAAACCTTAAGAATGACTTACTAAAAAATAAGCCTTATGTTGATATTATTCTTGGTCCAGATTCTTATAGAAACCTTCCTAAGTTAATGAATCGTCATATGGTGGAACAGAATAGTATTGTTGATACAAAATTATCGAGATATGAAGTATATGAAGATTTGTTTCCAAAGAGAAATAAAGGCGTTAATGCATGGGTTTCAATTATGAGAGGATGTGATAAATTCTGTTCATTTTGTATTGTACCATTTACTAGAGGAAGAGAAAGAAGTAGAAGCGTTGAAAGTATTGTTACTGAAGTAAAAAAAGCAGTTGACCAAGGTTTTGTAGAAATAACTTTATTAGGCCAGAATGTTAATTCATATAAACACGAAAATAATTCGTTTGCCGATTTACTTCTTTCTGTTTCAGATATTAATGGAGTAAAACGTATTCGTTATACTTCTCCACATCCTCAAGATATTAATGTTGAATTATTAGAAGTCATGGCTTCAAGAAAAAATATTTGTAATTATGTTCATTTTCCTATGCAGTCTGGTTCTAACGAAATTTTGGAACGTATGAATAGAACATATACAAAGGAACATTTTCATTCTATGGCTGATACAATAAGAGAAATAATGCCTAATTGTGGATTATCAACTGATATTATTGTCGGTTTCCCTGGTGAGACTGAAAAACATTTTGAGGAAACATTAGATTTAATGGAAAAAATAAAATTTAATTCCGCTTTTACCTTTAAATATTCACCTAGACCATATACAAAAGCTGAACAATTTACTGATCAAATTGATGAAACAATAAAAAAAGAACGATTGGACAAACTAATGAATCTTCAAAAGAAACACACTTTAGAATTGAATTCAAAAAAAATTGGTCAGGTTGAAAATGTATTAATAGAGAAAGAAAGCAAAAAATCATCTAATCACTGGGCTGGAAGAACTGATTCAAATCAATGGGTGATTTTAGAGAAAAATTCAAGTAAAATTAAAGATATCATTCCAGTAGAAATTATAGATGCAACAGGAGTAGTTTTACATGGAAAGGAAATAGTTAGAGCATAATGTTTAGGTTATTAAAAATTTTATTTTTCTCAGCATTTCTTGCTGGAACTTTCTTTTTATTTCGAATGAATAGTGATCCCATTACCATTCATTTTTTTAAAGAAAAAGGCGTTACAGGGGATGGATATATAGTAATCGTAGCTCTTATTATGATTGGAATTGTGATAGGATATATCATTTCTTTGAAATCTGTGATTTCTTATCGTTCTGAGATTTCTGGTTTGGTGAAGAAAAATAAAGAAGTTTCTGATGAACTTGATAGCTTAAGAAATGTAGCTATCGGTGAAGAATTTAATTTTACTGATAAGGAATAGCTTTTTGGAAATAATGTATTATTTCCTCCCTCTAATATTCATTGTTCTGATTCTTGTTTTTCTAGTGAATAATAGGAAATCAAAACAGTCTACCGATGTTGAAGTTTACAATAAAGCATTAAAAGCTATCATAGATAATAACCATGAAAGAGCTTTTCAAATCTTGAAAGACCTTATTAAAAAAGATTCAAATAATACTGAAGCATATCTATTACTAGGGAATCTCCTTAGAGATAGAAACATAAACAAAGCAATCAGAATTCATCAAAGTATTATTGTTAGACCTGGATTATCTAAGCAAATGAAAATTCAGATTCATCAAGCTCTTGGACTGGATTATCTAGAAGTTGGTAATACGATTAGATCAGAAGATGAATTCAAAAAAATAATTGAGTTGGATTCTAAAAACATATGGGCTTTAACAATGCTTAAAAATATTTGTATTGATAATCAATCATGGGATAAGGCATTAGATTTAGAAAAAAAGTTGATTAAACATCAATCAAAATCAAAAAATGAAGAATCAATGCTAAATTATTTTATTGCAATGGATTACAAAGAGAAAGATAATCAAAAAAATTATATTAATTTTCTTGAGAGAAGTGTTCTTTCAGAACATGTATACCATGAATCGTACTTAGAGCTTGCTAAAGTTTATCAAAAGAAAGGAGAGATTGATTTAGCAATAAAGAACTTAATTTTATTTGCCGATAAAGAACCAAATGCAAGCGTTAAAACATTTAAAGATATTGAGAATATGTTGTTTGAGGAAAATAGGTTTAACGAAATGGAAGAATTATATGAAGGAATACTATCTAATATGTTTCATAAATACGTATTTAATCGCCTTATCGATATTTACCTTGAAAAAAATGATGAAGATGCAGCAAGAGAGCTAGTTGAAAAATTTGCAAAACAACATGAAGAATCTTATATCATTAAATTAAATCAAATAAAACTTGATACAGATAATATTGAACTAAGAAAATCATTATCTGAAGTCTGTTATAGCGTTACTCTTAATGAAAATAACAATTAAAATAAAAGCAATTTTACTTATTTCTCTGATTACTTTTTGTTACGGTCAAGATACAGATTCTAGTGTTCTCTATCAAAAAGCAATTAATACCATTGATGGTGACAAAGCATTAGAAATATATGAGCAAATCATTCAGTTAAATGACAATTCTGATTATTATTGGTTATCTATCTTGAAAAAAGCTGAATTAAGTTATGCTATAGGGTCTTATATCCAGTCTTCTAAGCTGCTTAAACAATTTAATGTAAACGCTCCTAGCC
The DNA here is from genome assembly GCA_913045065.1 of uncultured Fidelibacterota bacterium. Classification (GTDB taxonomy): domain Bacteria; phylum Fidelibacterota; class Marinisomatia; order Marinisomatales; family Marinisomataceae; genus Marinisoma. The sequence goes on from CAJWPX010000018.1 coordinate 4,338, forward strand.
ATCTTGTGACGAATATCTCAAAAGGATTACTTTATAAAGCATTAACTGCAGCTGGAGAAATTAAAACAGCAAAAGAATATCAGAAAAAATTAAATAAACCAATTATTAATCAAAAAAAAGTCCAATCTAATAAAACATGGTTTATTCAATTTGGTGCATTTGAAAATAAAGAAAATGCTATTACCTTAAAGAACGCATTGAATGAAACAGGGATATTAGATATAGCAGTAACCCAGGCATTTAATAGAGGAAAAATGACATATTATGTACGTAGCAAAGGTTTTAAGTCTTATGCATCTGCAAGCAAGAAAGCCGCACAATTAAAAAGATATGATTCTACATTTGCTATTGTAGGTTATTAATTTATTTGCTAGCAGTTCTATATAATCCAATAAGAATACATGCTAAGATGGCAACTCCAACTATATCAGCAAAAGGCTCTGGAAGGCCATAGCTTGGCCAATAATTTTTATCAAAGAATAGTGGAACAGCAATTAAGATTGCCATTAGTGCTTCTCCTGTAATTAGTCCAGCGGCAAGCAATAGTCCATTATCTTTTCCTTTCTGTGAAGCAGTTTTTCCTGCATAATGATTGAGCATTCCACCAATAAAGATTGGGAAAGTCAATTCGATTGGAAGATAAATTCCGATGGCAACTGCTAAGATTGGAACTCTGAAATCTGCTCCTCTTCGAAGTTGATATTGATCCAATAAGATAATGAGTACTCCAATAACTGCACCAGCATAAATCATTCCCCATTCTAAATCTCCAGCAAATACACCTTTAGCTACATTTGTCATTAAAACAGCTTGTGGAGCTGGTAAGTCAGATCCACCAATGCCATATGCTTCGTGAAGTAATATTAGAACGATTCCCAACGTCATTGCTGAACTTATTACCCCTACAAGTTGCATAAGTTGTTGCTTCCATGGTGTTGCGCCTACAATGTTACCGGTTTTCAAATCTTGTAAATTATCTCCTCCAATTGCAGCAGCACAACATACAACAGCTCCAATTAGGATGGCTGCCGCAGCTCCTTCAGACGATTCTGTATTAAAGAATGTGACAATCAATAATGAGCTAAATAAGATTGTAGCAATTGTTACTCCTGATATAGGGTTATTTGATGATCCAACCACTCCAGCCATATATGCTGCTACTGCTGAGAATAGAAATCCAAATATACACATAACAAAGGATAATGTAATAGCTGCTCCCCAAGATGGGATAATATTAAAATATGTAAACGAGATAGGAATTAACAAGACAAGTATACCAATAAAAACATAATTGATTGGTAAGTCTCTTTCTTCAAGTGGAATGCTATCTGAATCTTCTTTTAAAGTTTTTAGACTTAACTGGATACTTTCAACAAGTGGCTTAGCAAGTTGGATAACAGACCAAATCCCTCCAACTACCATTGCACCTACCCCTAGATAACGAATTTTTGTATTCCAAATAATACCAGCAGCATCCCATGCTGATCCTTCGTATCCATTCAGGTATGAATAAATTGGAATAGCTACTGCCCAAGAAATTAATCCGCCAGAGAAGGCTAAAATACCAATATTTCTTCCTACGATGTAACCAACACTAATAAGAGAAGGAGATAGGGTAGAACCCATTCCAAAAATTGCACCTCTTATTGCAACTGCACCACCGATTGCACTGGACCAAATGCTTAGACCAAGGTCTCCAAACTTAACGATACCCCCAATCAGTGCAGACAATCCAATCATTTTCAAGCTTTTACTTGATTTTTCTACATCAGATTCATGTCCTGTTTTTAATACAGCAGCTGTTGCAACTCCTTCAGGAAATTTCAATTGTGCTTTTAAAATCAATGCACGTCTTAACGGAACAGTAAAGAGTACTCCAAGCAAACCTCCTACCATCGCGATTTTAGTTACTTCCCAATAATCTACATTTTCCCAATATCCAATAAGAAGTAAAGCAGGAAGGGTAAAAATAACTCCAGCGGCTAAGGATTCTCCAGCAGACGCTGCAGTTTGTACAATATTATTTTCTAAAATATTTGAATTTCGGAATAATCGTAAAATTCCCATCGATACAATTGCTGCTGGAATAGATGCAGAGATAGTCATACCTGCATAGAGTCCTAAATATGCCATTGCAGCGGAAAGAACGATAGAAAGGATGATACCTAAAAATATGGCTTTGAGAGTTATCTCATTTTTCATAATATTAACTTACAAATTTTTTAATTTGTAAATGGATTAAAAATAATTTGGGGTGCAATCTGCTGAGATTAGACTCATACAACTAGACAGATAATGCTGTTGAAGGAATATTATTAAAAACATAGTTTATTCATTATTTTTTGGTTTTTTATTTTCGCAATCTGCAACAATAACTGGATTAGTTATTGATAAAGATACTAGGCTTCCATTGGCTGATGCTAATATAGTTGTCTCTATTGAAGATGGATTAACTGATAGTGGAACTAGCACTGACAAAGAAGGTAAGTTTCTTATAGAAAATTTACTAGAAGGGCTTGCAACTGTTGAAGTGTCAGTAATTGGTTATAAATCTTTATCAGTTTCTCAGGAATTAAAAAATGGGAAAGTCCAACCCTTCCGATTTGAACTCGAAGAAGAGTCTGTAGCACTTGAAGGAGTTGAAGTTTATTCTTCCTATCGAAAAGTCAACGAAGGAGATTTAGCAGCTTCAGCTCGTATTTTTAGCGATGAATTAAAAATTAGAGAAGGACAGCATTTTGCTGATATAATTCAAAATGTACCTAATCTAAATTATGCAGGAGGAAGCTCTCGCCCTCGTTATTTTCAAATCAGAGGAGAAGGTTCTGTTAGTCGTTATGCCGATCAAGGTCCACCAAATACTTATGTTGGTCTTATATTAGATGGTATGGATCTATCTGAATTAGGAGTCATTACGCCACTATTTGATATGCAACAAGTAGAAGTGTTAATGGGTGTTCAGACCAGTATGTTTGGTGCAAATGCTTCATCTGGATTGATTAATTTTAAAACCAATGATCCTACTGATAACCAAGAAGGATATTTATTAACACAATATGGTAGCTATAATTCTATCACTAGTGGGCTTGTGTACAATTTTTTATTACCTGAAGATTGGAAGATGCGATTTGTTGCACATAACCACTCATCTGATGGATATAAAAACAATCAGTTTCTATCAAACCCTACAGCAGATAAAAATGAAACATCTCTAAGACTAAAATTTTTAAATCAAACTGATCGTTTAACTCAAAAATACACATTGATTTATTCCGATTTTAACAATGGTTATGATGATTGGTCTCCAGATAATAATACAGATAATAAAACTTATTCAGATAATCCTGGTAAAGATTCTCAAGAATCAACAATACTTATCGCAGACTATGCATATGATATGAATGAATTTGACCTAAGTGTCAATGTTGGAATGTCAGATAATAATACATTGCATAGTTATGATTCTGATTGGGGGAATAATACATTCTGGGCCTCTAATCCATATAACTGGGATGCTTCTGTAGAGGGATATGACTATGATTTCTTTGATTCTTTTACTAGAGATATTGATACCAAATCTTTTGATATGAGATTCAATTCAAATGAAAGATTTAATGATATATATAGTTTTGTATTAGGATTATTTTCTTCTAATTATCACGAAGAAACTAATGCAGAAGGATATATTTATGGAGGTTCTGCCACAAATCTTGCTTCAAGGTTTGATATCAATACATTATCAGTGTATGGAGAAATGTCCTATCAATTAAATGACAACTCTTCTCTTTCTGTAGCATTAAGAAATGAAAATAGATCGGTTGAATATGATGATTTAAATGATAGCACTCAAAGTTTCGAGTATGAACCTGATTCCAATCTATCTTATAAAGTTTCATTTGAACAACATCCTATACCAAATCTGCACTGGTTTGCATATTATGCTGCAGGATATCATCCAGGCGGTATTAATCAGAATCCATATTTAGATAGCGATGAAAGAACTTATAAAAAAGAATCTTATATGGATGTTACTGCTGGAATTAGATGGTTTACTGATAATGTCAAATTTAGTGGATCTGTATTTTATTTAGCTCATGATAATCATATTTTTGAAACAAGTGAACAGTTAGATCCAAACAATCCTAATGCATTTGCATTTTTCAAAGTAAACGCAGATTCTGGAGCAGAATATGGATTAGAGTCTTCAGGAGAACTTAAGATAAATGATAAAATATCTTTAATAACATCCCTAGGCTTACTGAGCACTGAAATTGAGTTCGGTCATAGTGAAGACCATGAAGAAGACCATGAAG
>CAJWPX010000019.1 GCA_913045065.1 uncultured Fidelibacterota bacterium
TTATTAAGAAGCTTCATAAGCGTTTCCAACAAGAGAATATTGAAATTCCATATCCTATTCGTACAGTAATACATAAAAATGAAGCTAAGAATTAAACCTTTTAACGATAAGGCAAAAGCTTTATATGAAGATCATTCACATTTCCACTCGGGTGATGCCGGATTAGACTTATTTGTGATAGATGATCAGGTTATCCCTGGAAATTCTACACAACCTATTCATTTACAAATTGCATGTGAAAATTTAGATAATAAGGCATATTATTTATTTCCTAGATCTAGCATATCAAAGACTCCTATTCGATTAGCTAATTCAATCGGATTAATTGATGCAGGTTATAGGGGAGAATTAGTTGGAATGGTTGATAATATATATCCTAAAGATTATGAAATTAAGCGAGGAGAAAGATACTTTCAATTGGTAGCTGTAGATAGTTCTCCGATAGAATTTGAGTTGGTAGATGAATTATCAAATAGTGATCGTGGAGAAGGCGGTTTTGGCAGTACAGGGAAGTGATTCCAAATTTGTTTGGTATTGTTATTTATTAATATTAAAATTCCAAGCGCAAAACTAATAATGGAGGAAGAATGTCTTTAAATATAAAACCGTTAGATGACCGTGTTGTTGTAGAGCCATTGGCTGCAGATGAAAAAACTGCCAGTGGGATTATTCTACCTGATACAGCACAAGAAAAACCTCAACAAGGAACAGTTGTTGTTGTTGGTCCAGGTAAAGCATGCGATAAGGAAACTTGTACTTGTGTTACTCCAATGAGCGTTAAGAAAGGTGATAAAGTTCTATATGGAAAATATTCTGGTACTGAAATTGTTCATGAAGGCAAAGAATTGCTTATCATGAGAGAAACTGATATTCTAGCAGTACTTTAAGGAGGATTAAATGGCTAAAGAAATAGCATATGATATACAAGCACGTGCAACGTTAAAAAAAGGTGTAGATAAACTGGCAAATGCTGTTAGGGTTACTTTGGGACCTAAAGGCAGAAATGTCGTTATTGAGAAAAAATTTGGTTCACCTGCTATTACCAAAGATGGTGTAACAGTTGCAAAAGAAATTGATTTAGAAGACCAACTCGAAAATGTTGGTGCACAAATGTTGAAGGAAGTTGCTTCAAAAACTTCTGATATAGCTGGAGATGGTACAACTACTGCTACAGTTTTGGCACAATCTATTATTGCTGAGGGATTAAAAAATGTTACAGCTGGTGCTAATCCGATGGAAATTAAAAAAGGTATTGATTTAGCAAAAGATAGTGTAATTGAATTTATCTCAAAGATTTCAAAAGATATTCCTGACTCAAATCAGATTGCACAAGTTGCTACTATTTCGGCTAACGATGATCAAGAAATTGGATCAAAAATTGCTGAAGCAATGGATAAAGTAGGAAAAGATGGAGTAATTACAGTTGAAGAATCTAAAACCGCTGAAACATACCTTGAATTTGTAGAAGGTATGCAATTTGATAGAGGGTATCTTTCTCCATATTTTGTGACTAATTCTGATTCAATGGAAGCCGATCTGGAAGATCCATATGTTTTAGTTCATGATAAAAAAATTAGTAATATGAAAGATTTATTACCACTACTTGAAAAAGTTGTTCAAGCTGGTAAACCTATTCTTATTATTGCAGAAGATATTGAAGGAGAAGCGCTTGCAACTCTAGTTGTAAATAAATTAAGAGGAACATTTAAAGTACTCGCAGTTAAAGCTCCTGGTTTTGGTGATAGAAGAAAAGCAATGCTTGAAGATATTGCTATTTTAACTGGTGCGACTGTTATATCTGAAGAACAAGGATATAAATTAGAAAATGCTACACTAGAATATCTAGGATCTTGTAAGAAAGTTGTTAGTGATAAAGACAATACAACTCTTGTGAATGGTAGTGGAGGCAAGAACGCCATTAAAGCTAGAGTTAATGAAATTAGAGTTCAGATTGAAAAGACAACTTCTGACTATGATAAAGAAAAATTACAAGAGAGACTTGCAAAATTATCTGGTGGTGTGGCCGTATTAAATGTTGGTGCAGCTACTGAAGTCGAAATGAAAGAAAAGAAAGCAAGGGTTGACGATGCATTACATGCTACTAGAGCCGCTGTTGAAGAAGGAATTGTTGCTGGAGGTGGAGTAGCTTTATTGAGAGCAAGTCTACAGCTTGATGGTATAAAAGCAACTGCAAGCGAAAAGGTTGGAGTTGATATTATGAAACGTGCTTTAGAAGGTCCAATTAGACAGATTTGTGAAAATGCTGGACTTGAAGCATCCATTATAGTTCAAAAAGTCCTTGAAGGTAAAGATGATTTTGGATTTGATGCTAGAGATGAAAAATATGTTAATATGTTTAAAGCTGGAATTATTGATCCTGCAAAAGTTGCAAGAGTTGCAGTTGAAAATGCTGCATCAATTGCTGGATTACTTTTAACTACAGAGGTAGCAATTACTGAAAAACCTGAACCAGATACACCAATGCCTGCCGGCGGGGCGCCTGATATGGGTATGGGCGGCATGGGCGGCATGATGTAGTGAACGAAAAAGTTTATTTATCCATTGGATCTAATCTTGGTGATAAAGAATCAAATATCGCTTCTTCTATTGCGATGCTAAGTTCACATATAGAAAATAAAAATATAAGAACATCTTCCTTCTATACTTCAGATCCTCTTTATAACAAGGACCAACCTATTTTTATCAATATTATTGTGGAACTTGATACTACTTTTTCTCCATTCCAATTATTAGACAAAATTCATGATATAGAAAAGATGTTAGGTAGAAAATTACCTAGAAAGAAAAATCAACCTAGAACTATTGATATTGATATAGTTTTATTTGGCAATTCTTTTATTGATACAGAAGAACTTACAATCCCTCATCCGCATGCATTATTACGTAAATTTGTGTTAATTCCTTTGGCTGAATTAATTCCCAAAGAAATTTTTCCTAGTACAAACTATAAGATTGTTGATTTATTGAAGAATTGTCCTGATACTTCAAGAGTATCTAAACACTTAATCGAAAAGAACGCATGATAGAATCGTATATAGCAATTGAGGGTCCGATTGGAGTTGGGAAAACAAGTCTAGCGGAAATAATTGCCGATAAATTAAACACAAGAAAAGTACTAGAAAAATTCAAAGACAATCCTTTTTTAGAAGGTTTTTACGATGATCCTGATGCAAATGCCTTTCAAACTCAAGTTTTTTTCTTATTACAAAGATATCAACAGCAACAAAAAGAGATTAGACAGCTTAATGTGTACCAAAAAGGAGTTGTTACCGATTATATGTTTGAGAAAGATCGTTTATTTGCAAGTTTTACACTAAAGTCTCAAGCTGAAAATGAATTGTATGGTCATGTTGCAGATATTCTTGAAAAAGATGTTGTCAAACCTGATCTTGTTGTCTATCTGCAAGCTGATACATCTAGATTAATGAAGAATATAAAAAAACGCGGTAGAAAATTTGAAAAAGGTGTAACATTTGATTATATCGATGTAGTCAATCAAAGATATCAAGAATTTTTTGTTAATTATGAAGATACCCCTTTATTAATTATTAACACTAACAATATTGATTTTGTGGAGAATACGGAAGATTTGAAGGAATTATTAGATATTATTCAAAAACCTATCCAGGGAACCAAATATTTTAATCCAGCTTAAATAGAAATGAAAACTCTTTTATTATTAACTTTTTTACTGATACTTGCCTATAGAAGATTTAGGTCCTATCTACCAAAATCTTCTGAAAATGACATAGTATCAGATAAGAAAACAACTAAAATTAATTACGACAAAGTACGTGATGCAGATTTTGAGGATTTGGATGAACAATAAATATATCTTTATAACTTTACTAATGTTATCTACCATATTCTCCCAAGAGAAGAATCACAATCTTAATTTTCTTTTTGCAAATAATGCTTATGGTTTATCATATGAATATCAAAGATTTGTAAAACCAGATTTATCAGTTGGTGCTGACCTTAGGTTCTATGATATTCGCACTGATGAATATCCAGTATATGATCCATTCTATAATCAGTATGATGTATCTGGCGAAAAAAGCATCTTAATATTTCCTATGTATCTTAGGTTTAACTACTATCCATTTAAAGACAAGATTGCAAATAATTTCCAACCATTTTTATTATTATCTTTTGGTCCGTTTGTAACAATTGATGGTGATGAAGATGCCGGTAGTTTCTCTGATAAATGGTCTGATGCACCTACTCAAGTTAATCTTGGTGCTTCCATTGGTTTTGGCGTAAACCTCAAGACAGATAGAGCTTCTGGATTTTCATTTGGTATAGCTTATGATCATTTACAGGTAGAGGAACCGATTCATGATCAAGAAGATTTCGGTGGAGTATTGCTTTATCTACAGTATAGACTCGGTCGTGAGTAATTTTTTCTTTATAGATAAAAAGAATATTCAAAGAAATAATTTTCGTTTAAATCGTGATGAATCGCATCATTTAATAAATGTTATGCGTTTAAGGGTTAATTCCAAGATTTGGCTTACCGATGGAGATGGAACATCATATCTTGGTTTTATTGATTCATTTGATAATCGAATTGTTTCAGGACAAATTTTAGAAAGTTATAAAAATAAAAATGAATTAAATCATTATATACATCTTGGTTTGCCTATTATAAAAAATTCTAGAATTAAAATTGCAGTAGAAAAATCTGTTGAATGTGGCGTAAAAGAAATTACACCATTATCATTGGATAGATCAGTAAAGTCAAATCTCTCTATTAAAAGATTAAATTCCATCTGCCAATCTGCTGGTAAACAATCTATGAGAAGTGTTTTTCCAAAACTCAACCCCGTTTCTTCCTTGCCAGATTGGTATAATTCTGATGCTATTAATATTGTTTGTCTTATTGAATCTGATAAAAATTTAAGTGATTTTAAAAATGAGATTTTTAAAGCAAATAATAAGAAGAAAAAAATCTTTATTTTAGTAGGACCTGAAGGAGATTTTTCAGATGAAGAAAAAGAGTTTATTTATGATAGGAAATTTCTTAAAGTTAACCTTGGTAATACCATTTTAAGAACTGAGACATCAATTATATCTATTTTATCAGTTTTGAATGAATTAATGACACGATATGAGTAAAACAATTTTTCAAAAAATTATTGATAAAGAAATTCCTTCTGAGGTTGTTTATGAAGATGAATTAGTAATTGCAATTAAAGATGTTAATCCCGTAGCACCAGTACACTTATTAATTATACCTAAAAAATGTATACCAACTTTAAATGATTTAACAAAGGAAGATACTAATACTGTTGGTAGAATGATAGAGATTGCAAAAGATCTTGCAAAAGAATTTAATATTCATAAAACAGGTTATAGAACTGTCTTTAATTGTAATGATGATGGTGGTCAAACCGTTTATCATATACACCTTCACTTAATTGGAGGAAGAAAAATGAATTGGCCTCCAGGATAAATATTATGCATATTTCAAAATTAGAAGTCTTTGGTTTTAAATCTTTCGCAAAAAAGCAAACTATTGTTTTTAATGACGGTATTACTGGTATCGTTGGTCCAAATGGTTGTGGTAAGACAAATATTGTTGATGCAATACGGTGGGTTCTTGGTGAACAAAGAACATCTAGATTAAGAAGTTCTAAAATGGAGGATGTTATTTTCAATGGTACATCTAATGTCAAGCCTCTAGGTTTTTGTGAAGTTTATCTGACTGTTGAAAATGATAAAGGACTTCTTCCTTTAGAATATAATCAGGTGGAAGTCGGAAGAAAATTGTATCGTAGCGGAGAAAGTGAATATTTTATTAATAAGAATTCATGTAGGTTAAAAGATATATACAATCTTTTTGTTGATACAGGTATGAGTTCTGATGCTTATTCTGTAATAGAACTCAATATGATTGAACAGATTCTATCAAATAAAGACAATAGTAGAAGAACAATGTTTGAGGAGGCTGCAGGGGTAAATAAATATAAATCTCAAAGGCGTTCAGCTTTGAAAAAATTTGAACTCAATAATAGAGACCTAGAAAGAATCGATGATATCGTCATTGAAATAGAAATGCAGGTTAAAAATCTTCAATTGCAACTGAAAAGATTCAATAGACATGAGAAATTAAGTGAAAAATTACAAAAATTAGAAATAGAATTAGCTCAAGTAAAAATTAGTGATTTAGAAAAAGAGACTAAGCCATTAGAATCTTTTCTTAAAAAGAAGAATAAGTTATTAGATAAAAATTATTCAAAAGAAGAATCAGAAAATTTGGATTTCTCTACTGCTAAAGACAATTATTTACATAAAAAAGAAGAATTAAACAAAACCCAGGAAAAAGTTGATCAATTAACTGAAAAACTCCTCAAAGATGTTCAGAAAAAAAATTCTGAATCTTCAAAAGGAATAGATGTTCTTGAAGATGAACTTCAAAAGAAGATTAATCAACTAAATCAATTTGACAAAGATTATATGAAAATTATCTCGGAATGTGATGATTGTGGGAAAATTATTATAGGTACCGATGAGAAGTATGAAAAATTGAAAAAAAGTATCGAAGACTATAAAAATAAAATTCAAGAATATAAAAGTAGCAAAGAATTCAATTTTGCTAAATTGAATGATTCAATTAAAGATACTCAACAAAAAATTGATATTGGAAAATCAGATATAAAAAGAAAAGAAGCTAATGTTAATAATGCGTTTATAAAAATGGAATCAATTCGTGCAAAGATGGACTCCGAAAGATTCAAGAAAGATGATATATTATACGATATAAAAAATGCAGAAATGAAGATTGCGGAATCGAAGATAAGAATAGATCAAATTAAAGAACAGATTACAGAGAAATTTGGAGAGAATATTAAGCTCAAATCAGTTAAAAATTATAATCTATCTGATATATCATATAATGTAGAAAAAACTAAGAGAAGTATTGAAGCTATTGGTCCGATTAATTGGGCAGTATCTGATGAGTATAACGAACAAAATACCAGGTTAAAATTATTAAAGTCTCAAAGAAGTGATCTAGTGGAATCAGAAGAAAATTTGAAAGACGCAATTAAGAAAATTGATAATATAGCAAAAAAACAATTTTCCGATACCTTTAATAAAATTAAAAATAACTTTGAAGTAATGTTTGAGACATTTTTTCTGGGAGGGAAAGGAACAATTGCATTGAGCGATGGTGATGATCCATTAAATTCTGAGCTAACAATTTTTGCACAGCCTCCAGGTAAAAAAAATAATTCATTAAGAATGCTATCTGCCGGAGAAAAGTCTTTAACAGCAATTGCGCTTCTTTTTGCGATATATCAATATAAACCAAGTCCTTTTT
>CAJWPX010000020.1 GCA_913045065.1 uncultured Fidelibacterota bacterium
TAAAGTCTGTAGAAAATGGTGTTATTGTTTCTTCTCCCATATAAGGATTCACGGTGATAGCATCACAATCAAAATGTTTAAAAAAAGCATTCGCATAATGTGCCGCGGAATTACCAATATCTCCTCTTTTTGCATCCGCTATGATAACATGTTGATTTCCAATTTCTTCTATTAATTCTTCTAACCAAACAAAACCTTTCGAGCCCCATTCTTCAAAAAAAGCAAGATTAGGTTTATAAGCAGCAGCAAAATCTCTTGTAGCATCAATAACTGTAAATGAATAATCTTTTAATTCTTCTAAAGTAACATTGGAAGCAAACTGCTTTTTATCAATATCAATTCCTACACATAGGTTAGATTCTCTTGTTTTGATTGAATTTTTCAGTTTATCTATAAAGGATATCATCAGCGAAATTTAGCTCAATTAACATGATGAAACAAATGGCTTCATAGTAGATTTAAATATTTTTAATTTTCCCTTAAATGGAAAACAAGTTAGAAAAGTCACAGACAAAGATTATCGCCTCAACAAATGTTTTCCAAATCGAATTTGTTGAGAAGCTCGGAAAAGAAGATTATCCTCCATTAATTAGTATCTCTTTACGCCTTGCAAAAGAATATGGAAGACAAGCTGTTTTAACAAAAAATACTATTGAAAAATACTTTGATGGAGAAAAATCATTACCATTCATCGCGAGATACCAAAATGAAATTATTGGATATATTATTGGAATTCCTTTGGAAGAATTACGTGAAGAAAACTGGGCTGTGAATGATGAAAATTTTGGCAAATATAATACACTTTATACCTATGCTTTTGTTGTTATGGAAAAATATAAATCAAATGGTTACGCAAGAATGTTAAAACGTGTTTATGTCAGTTGGGCAGAAAAAAAAGAGAATATTAGATACATGACTGGACATGTCCGTAGAGGTATTGCGAATAGATTTGATAATAATATTTCTATTATCAATCAAGTAAAAAATTGGCAAGGAACTAGAAAGCCATTTGAATATTATCGAAGATCATTTGAGGATGAAGTAGTTTCTTCATCTGTTCATAATCCTCCACTTGAAATTACAATCTAATTTTTCTTTCGATAAGACTAATCAATATTAATGCAAGAGAAGAAATAATTAGCGCTGGAACAACTGTCTCATCAAGTCCTAATTTGTTTCCATAATAAACGGTTGCAATGGTACCTGATAATATTGAACATATCGCTCCATATTTTGTTGCTTTCTCCCAGAAAAATGCTGCCAATAACGATGGAGTAATCGCTGTTCCATAAATTGTGAATGCATATAACGCTTTTTCAAATATAGTTGTATCAGCAGCAAACATTCTTGAAACCCAATATGAAAAGAATCCCAATAATAAAACTAACATCCTACTTAAAAGCACAATGGTTTTATCAGAATATTTACGATTTGAATATTTTAGATAAATGTCATTAATTAAAATGGTTGTTGGAACAAGCAAAAATGAATCAGCTGTAGAAATAATAATACCTATTATTGTTGCAAGCATTAACGCTCCAATAAATGGTGGCAAGAAATTATAAGCTGCATAAATCAATACATGGGATTCTTTTGCTATATCAGTAATCATACTAGAACTAATCCATGCATTTGCAACAATCAAAGATTCCAAAATAACAATCGCAAAAAATAATAGATAGGTTGCTTTTTTTACGGACTGCACTGATTCGCTAGCAAAAAATCTTTGATACATATTCGCATCACCAAGGATTAGTAGAAAGGATGGTAGGGTAAAGTTTATGACCTCTCGAAATGAAAGTACACCAAACATGGACATATTATTTATCATACCTTTATTCTCAAAACTAGTAGACATGCCATCAAAGCCTCCAGCTTGAAAGAAAAGAATTGGGAGGGCGATGATAAAACAAGTGATCATCAGTATGCCATTTGCAACATCTGTATATGCAACGCTTAATAACCCAGCTAAAACAGTATATGCAACAATAAATAGTGCTGCTATTATGGTTGCTTGATCCAAAGTTATTCCACTGCCCAAATTATCATGAAATATAGTATAGATTACTGCACCACCAGCATTGAACTGATAACTAACAATCACTAGATAAGCAGCAAGGAGTGCAAAAACAGACAAAATCATTGCTATATCACCAAATCTTGAACCAATAATTTCTGGAACGGTTAATTTTCCAGAAGCTCTTGCTTTGCCAGCTATCTTTGTTAGTACTAATACACCTAACATTCCACCTATAGGTAACAGAAAACCAGCTGCACCTATTTCAAAGGTTTTCCCTGCATTCCCAAGAACAGACCCTGTTCCCATCCATGTCGCTGCCATAGTACCAACAAGAATCCAAGTAGATAAAGATCTCCCTGCCACAGAGAAATCTTCTTGGTTCTTAATTGAATCTGATTTGCTAAGACCTATTATAAGCAAACCGATTAAATAAATTCCAATGACAAGATAATAAATCATTGAAATAATTTAATCATAATACATATATTATTCTTAATTAATGCAATTACACTGGAAAATAATAATAGGACTACTTCTTGGCACAGCTTATGGAATAGCAAGTGCCTTTAATGGATGGTCAGAATTCACATCGAATTTTATATCTCCGTTTGGAACAATCTTTTTAAATCTCTTAAAATTAATTGCAGTACCACTAATAGTCTCTTCTCTAATTACAGGGATTGCTTCACTATCAGACACCAGAAAATTGTCTCGTATTGGATTAAGAACAATTTTGTTATATGTTACTACTACAGCAGTTGCAGTAAGTATTGGATTAATCTTGGTCAATGTTCTTGAACCTGGATCTGCAATTCCAGATAGTTATCAAGAAACCTTAAGCAATGAATATATAGAAAAAGCAGCTAGCAAGAAAAATTTAGCTGATTCTATTCAAGAAAACAGAGGACCATTACAACCACTAGTAGATATGGTTCCAAGCAATATCTTTTCTGCTGCGTCCAATAACAGCAATATGCTTCAAGTGGTATTTATATCCATCATTTTTGGTATTTCATTAATTGGAATTGATCGAAAATTTTCAAAACCTGTTTTGGAATTTCTTGAAGGAGTCAACCAATTAGTTATAAAACTAGTAGAGATAATAATGTATTTTGCTCCTTATGGGGTATTCGCATTAATAGCAAAAACTATTAGTTCTGTTTCTGGTGATATATCTCAAATAGGTAGTATTTTGTCTGCTCTATTATTTTATATGGGCGTTGTAATTGTTGGATTATTTATTCACATGGGAATTACTTACATTTCTATCCTTAAGTTTTTTACTAATATAAGCCTCAAACACTTCTTTAAATCTATTGGTCCAGTACAACTGGTAGCATTTTCAACAAGTTCAAGTGGAGCAACTTTACCAGTAACAATGAAACGTTGTGAAAAAGATCTTGGAGTTTCAGAAGAGATATCATCTTTTGTACTACCATTAGGTGCTACAATTAATATGGATGGAACTGCATTATATCAAGGAGTAGCTGCTGTATTTATTGCTCAAGCCGTTGGAATGGATCTTACGCTTGCAGATCAATTTACCATCGTAGCAACTGCTGTATTAGCATCAATCGGTACTGCTGCTGTTCCTGGAGCGGGCATTATTATGTTAGTTATTATTTTGGAAGCAATTAATGTTCCGAGTGAAGGTATAGCTTTAATATTAGGTGTAGATAGAATTTTAGATATGATCCGTACCACAACAAATGTAACAGGCGATGCTACAATTGCCTGTGCAATGGATTCTTTAGAGAAATAGACCAATCTTCATAGTGATTTCTAATTACTTCTTTTATATCTGATAATTGTAAAGATCTGCTTGCAGATACCATAATAGATTCGGGAAAAGAATTTTTTAAATACTTTATTCTATCTTCATCAACAAGGTCAATTTTATTAAATACATACTGATAAGAAATTTTTTCTGCTCCAATTTCGGTTAATACGCTCTGTATTGTATCAATTTCATTGTATAAATCACTTGAATTGGCATCTAAAATAATTAGCAATAAATTTGAATCCACTACCTCTTGCAGAGTAGATTTAAAACTTGCTATCAAATTATTCGGAAGATTCCTAATGAAACCAACTGTATCACTTAATAAAATATAATTTGATTCACCAATAAAAAGACGTCTTACAGTTGTATCTAAAGTAGCAAACAGTTGATTCCTGATTAGAACATCGCTTTTAGTTAAAGATTTCATTAAAGATGATTTGCCAACATTGGTATATCCTACCAAAGAAGTACGGAAAAAATTTTTTCTTTTTTTACTTTGAACTTTTCTTTCAGAATCAATGTCTTTGAGCTTTTTCTTAAGAAGAGATATTCTTTTTCTTAAAATTCTTCTATCTACCTCAATCTGCTTTTCTCCGGCACCTGCTCTTGTACCAAATCCACCCATTTGTCTTTCAAGGTGTGTCCACATTCTTGTCAATCTTGGAAGTTGATATTGTAATCTGGCTAACTCAACTTGAGTTTTAGATTCTTTAGATTTAGCATTGTTATAAAATATTTCCAAGATTACTCCGCTTCTATCTATAAACTTTAAGTTTTCATTTAATTTTTGAAAATTCTTTGTCTGTACAGGAGTTAAATCTTCATCAAATACTACATAATCTATATTTAAGGCCTTCGCTTGCTCTACAATTTGTTTTGCTTTACCAGATCCAACAAAATAAGATGAATTAATATTTTTTAGGTTCTGCTTAATCGTTCCAGAAACATCTAATCCAAGCGTATTTACCAATAAAGAGAGCTCTTCTATGCTATAATTATAGTTTTTATTACTATTCCAGATTCTCGGAGCCACTAATAAAGCTTTTTCTTTCCTAGAATGCATTCGAAATCATTTTTTGAAATAATATTCTATCAAGAATATCTGATAAAACCGATTTAAAATCTGTATTTGACCAATTTGAATTTATTTTTGTTGTTATAAAAAATATCTTTCCATTTAAAACTTCTTTTTCTAACAATAATGGATCATCTGTAGAAAAGGAAATTTTGGAAAACAAATTTTCATCATCTTTTAATTCAACATATCGATAAATCTTTGACTTAGTAAATATTTCATCAATTGCTAAAAAATCTTTATTAACAAAATCAATATTCTCAATTGTAAAAAATTGATTTCGTGATGATCCTCTAACCGCTTTGATATCAGGATAATCTAAACTATATATTAAATCCTTATTATTTCCAAAACTAGGATTGAGGAAAACTACTATAAATCCATTATTCAACAAAAATTTCTGCAAATCTACTACTGATTGGTTTGACAAATTATCAATATCATTTAAGATAATAATTTCTTTATCTTGAAAATTGTATTTTTGGAATTCATCGTATATAAAATTTTCATTAGTAACAAAATCTTTGTTAAACAAAAAAGAATGATTTTCTAGAATGTTCTGGTTTGGGAAAAATGATCCAATTTTGATATTCTTTTTTTCAGGAATTAAATGATAAAGATTTGCAATTATATTGTTTCCATGTGAAAACGAGATTTGAAAAAGACTATCGCTGTTATTTAAAGGTAAAAACCCGTCAATAATCTGAGTAGAATCAATATTAATAATATTCAATGTTTCATAAACGGTAGAACCATTAGATATTAGCATCTTAATACTATCAATTTTTGGATTTTTTATATCAATTTTTAATTGATAAGCTAAGGAATCCGAATTCATTATATCATAGTCATTAAAATCCAAATCGTATAAGAAAGATAATTCATCAAATGTTTCCGAATATTGATTTGTATGAGGTTTTGCCAGAAATAAACAAAGAAGTATAATTGATAGAAGCTGAATATAGAAATAAGACTTAGAGATAAGACTATTCTTTAGTAAGTAAATTGGAACTAGAACAAAGATTAGACACCAAAGAATTTCTACATGATAAAAGGAGATCATTACTTGCTGATCATTAAGTTGATTCTACTATTTTGAGAAACTTTTGTACCTTCTTTTGGATTTTGATTTAAAATAATATTTGGTACTGACTTTTTATAATCAACAAACTTAATGGATCCTTCTTTTAAATTTGAATTCTCTATTTTCTCTAGACCTTCGCTATAAAATAAACCAATTAAATTTGGTACTGCTACAAAATCGTTAGGTGCCAACCCTCTACTCACTTCTAATCTCATCCCAAAACCTTTTCTAATACTATCTAAAGCTGTAGGAGATTGCCATGAAATAATTCCTTTTGGATAATTTGGATTAAAAGAATAGTAAACTGAATCAATCTCTATGCCAAGTTGGTTTAATTCTATCTCTGAAGCTCTTAGAGTTTTTCCTAGCAAATCAGGCACTAATACTCTCTTGTTTAAATGCGTAATTTTCAGCTTAATTTCTCTACCTGATTTTACTTCCTTTCCAGCTACTGGGAATTGTTCAAGTACAATATTTGGATTGATATCATTAGTAAAAATTGTATCAGCAATTACAATTTCTACGCCTTCTGATCTGGTGATAGATTTTGCTTCATCAATATCTAAACCCTCTAGATTAGGCGTAAAAACAGTATTCTGTTCATTAATATAAAGTGGCATTAGTAAATAATTAAATAATGCTACTAACAACAGGCCAGTAGCGAGGAAAATTCCAATTTCTTTAATGAACTTCATTTAACCAAGTATAACATTTTCTAGATTAGATATCCCTATCATAAAATCTTTTGAAGACATTCTTTTCTTTCCTTCTATTTGAACTTCGTACACTTTTAATGATCCTGAAAGACATGAAACTTCAAAACAAGTCTTAGATAAATTAATTATTTTTCCGACTTCTTTATAATTTATTCCTTTTATCATTTTTGCCTCAAATATTTTAAGTCTTTTTCCATTAATCATAGTATAAGCTCCAGGATGTGGACTGAATGCTTTAATCTGAGCATCAATTGTAGTCAAATCTTGCTTCCAATCAATAATATATTCTTCTTTCTTAATTTTTGGAGCTAAAGTAACAAGCTTTTCATCTTGTATGATTGGAGAAAGATCTCCACTAGAATATTTTTCGATAGATTCGACAATGAGTTGTGCTCCTATATTGCTTAATTTTGATGATAAACTTCCATAATTATCATCATCTGAAATTTTACATTCTTTCTGCAGCAATATTTTCCCAGTATCAACTTTCGGTTCTATAAAAAATGTTGAAATTCCAGTAATTTTATCATGATTAAGAATTGATCTCTGGATTGGTGCAG
>CAJWPX010000021.1 GCA_913045065.1 uncultured Fidelibacterota bacterium
GAATACTTTCAGTTACCATTGATGCAAAGAAATTTAAAGAAAATGGAAGAATCACTATGTAAGCAAAAATGCCTCCTATAATGAAACATAGAAAAACTGTTATTATGAGTGGGAGCAATATTTTTTTCTCTTTGTCATACAGTCCCGGAGAAATAAATTTCCAGATTTGAACAGTTATAACTGGAATAGATAAGATTATCCCTCCAATAATAGCAAGATTCCACTTTAGCATAAACATGCCTTGAATAGTCAGGACTTGCAGGCTCATTTCTTGACTAATCTTACCTGCAGGTGCAATAAGCAAGTCAACCAAATAGTTTGCAAAATTAAATGTAAGGATTGACATTACTATAACTGAAGCAAGAGACTTTAATATTGCCCATCTTAATTCCTCAAGATGATTAATAAGTGACATATCTTTGGAATCATTCATTATAAATCTTTTATTTTATCAACCATATCATAAGGTGATTCGAGTTTAGTATCTTTTGTATTCATTTTTTTAAGAAATTTCTTTCTCTTCTCTGTCCAGAAACCTTCAATAATATCATTTTCGATAATATTCTTTACTTTCCTAGAAAAACGTAACATCTGACGAGATTTTACACTTTCATTCTTGTTTATTGAACTATAAAATTTAATTAATGCATTTGCAAACCCTTCAACTCCATCACCGGTTTTACAACTGGTTTTAAAAATTGGGATTTGAGAAGCATCTTTCTTTGTTGATGAAATAATATTCTTTATTGATCGTACCATTAAGTTTGCATCTTCTCTATCATATTTATTTACAACAAATATATCTGCTAATTCTAATATGCCCGCTTTCAATAATTGAATTTCATCTCCTGATTCTGGGACGAATACTAATGCAGTCAAATCTGTAATCTCAGAAACGCTATATTCTGATTGTCCAACTCCAACCGTCTCAATAAAGACGATATCTTTACCGCTAAAAGCAAGAATATCAGAAAAATCTTCAGCAAGCTCCGTAATGCCCCCTAATTCAGCACGTGAACCCATACTTCTAACAAATACATTTTTGTCATCGATTGCGTTTTTTATTCGTACACGATCACCCAAAAATGATCCACCTGTAATTGGACTAGAAGGATCAATTGCAATAACACCGACAGATAATTTATTATCTCTCAATATAGGAATAAGCATATTCATTAATGAACTTTTACCAGATCCAGGTGGGCCCGTGATACCTATCTTTATAGCATTAAGAGAATCTTTGAAAATATGTTTAGATATCTCACGTCTAGAAAATTTTCCGGTCTCAATTCCAGTCATAAGTTCTGAAATTGATATAAAATCATTTTTCTTTGCCTTTTTTAATATTTTCTCTAAGGTTTTTAAAGCCACCTACTAATTTAAGTTGTACAATTTTTAAAACAATAATCAAAACTAGAAATTTATTGACATCGATTTCGGAATAAGATAAGTTGCGTACGCAATTTATGGATAGACATAAACAACAAATAAAACGTGACAGACAAGATTTAAAACGCAGAGAAATTAATTCTCAAAACAAGTCTAGAATGAGAACATTGATTAAAAGTGTTCTTTCTGAAAAAGACGCCAATAAAGCAAAAAATTTATATGGAAATGCTGTCTCTTTTATAGATAAAATGGCTAGCAAGAACCTAATTCATAAAAACAATGCCGCTAGACAAAAATCAAAGATTACTAATCACTTAAATTCATTAAGTAAATAATTATTTATTACTACGCCCTTGATAATTTGGCGCTTCTTTAATGATGCTCACTTCATGTGGATGATTTTCTTTTACACCTGCAGAAGAAATTTGTATGAATTTTTTGTTTTTATGAAATAATTTGAGATTCTTAGCACCACAATAACCCATAGATGATCTTAAACCACCAATTAGTTGAAAAATTGTATTTTTGACAGGTCCTCTGAAAGGTACCATTCCTTCTATTCCTTCTGGAACAAGCTTTAATTCATCTTTTTCTTGTTGAAAGTATCTATCTCCCCCACCTTCTTTCATTGCAGCCAATGAACCCATACCTCGGTAAGATTTATATCTTCTTCCTTCGTATACAATAGTTTCACCAGGACTTTCATCCATTCCTGCTAATACACCACCTAGCATAACAACATTTGCACCCGCTGCTAATGATTTCGCAATATCACCACTAAATCTTATTCCACCATCTGCAACAACTGGAATATTATGCTTCTTTGCAGCTTTTACACAATCAATAATGGCAGATAATTGGGGAACACCGACACCTGAAACAATTCTTGTTGTACAACTTGAACCAGCACCAATACCAACCTTAATACAATCAGCACCAGCCTTAATTAAGTCTGTCGTTGCTTCCGCTGTTGCTACATTGCCAGCTATAATTTCTAGCTTAGGAAATTTCTTTTTAATCTTTTTTACTAAGTCTAAAACATATACCGAATGACCATGTGCAGTATCAACCACAACTACATCAATTTCAACCTTAACAAGGGCAGATATTCTCTCGCTCCAATCATCTCTGACACTTACTGCGGCTGCAACACGTAGTCTTCCCTTTTTATCTTTCGAAGAATGAGGAAATTCTTCTTTCTTCGTAATATCTTTTACAGTAATAAGACCAGCTAAATTCTTTTTACTATCAACAACCAACAAACGTTCAATACGATGTTTTTGTAAAATTGATTTTGCTTTTTCGTTCGTTGTATCTGGCTTAACAGTAACAAGATTTTTAGAAGTCATTCGATCTTTTACTAACACATCTAAATCTTGTTCAAACCTAATATCTCTTTTTGTGATTATTCCGACTAATTTATTGTTTGAAAGAACTGGCAATCCACCAATAGAGTATTGTTCCATTAGTTGTTTTGCCTCTCGAATTGATTTGTTTTTATCCAACGTAATTGGATTGGTAATCATACCGCTTTCATAGCGTTTAACCTTATCAACCATTAATGCCTGTTCTTTAATGGTTAGATTCTTATGTATGACTCCAATACCTCCTTGTCTAGCAAGGGCAATAGCCATCTCTGACTCAGTAACAGTATCCATTGCTGCACTCATGACTGGAATATTTAACTTAATATTTTTTGTTAAAGATGTGGAACAATCAACTGCTTTTGGGAGCACAGATGATTTTTGAGGCACTAAGAGTACATCATCAAACGTTAGAGTTTTTTCAATAGTATCTTTAGCCATAAGAAACTCCAAGCGTAAGATGTCGAATAGTTAGTGAAAATAACTTTTTAGAATAAAAAGTTTTTGTTGTGGTCAACATTGGACAATTTAATAAAAAAGATAAAGAAATCCAGCAGATTATTAATTACTGTCGAATTTTAACCAATTATATCTTTCATTCGAGGAAAAATAATGGTAAAAATAAAAGAATAAAAAATATCCAAGACCAATTAATCCAAACCATAATTCTTTTGTAGATAAAAATATAAATAAAATTAATAACAAATATTTTTGAGTATAGTGAAGATATTGTTCTGATTTTCCTATTAATGCCACCACCAAAAATGGCAAATAAACCATTGTAGCAGTAGATACAATAGGTTCATCTTGGCATAAGGAAAGAATTAAGGCTAAAACAGTAAATAGAATAGATATAATCTTAATTTGGATACTATCTGAACGATATAACAAATATAATACTAAAATTAATAGTGCTAATGGAAACATCATTTTGCCAAATATTATTACATCAATAAGTGAATAAATTGATAAAAATAATAGAAAATTTGTTTGAGAATCCATTTTGACAATTCGAAATAAACCAAAAGATTCAAATTTTTTCATTAACCACAAAAACAACAAAGAATGAAGTAGAATATTCAAAACACCAATTAAATCCTCGGTAATCATTGAAAATAAATAATCTCTATTTAAATCAATCTCCATAAATCGATAAATTGCTATATCATAAGATTTGATTAAGTAATGTTGAAAAGCAAACATTATCCACATGGGGAATAAAATTTCCAATCGATTTATTGTATCAACATCAATTTTTTTAAATGCATTCTGAATATGTTGATATCGAGAAGATTCAGGAGGAAAAAGTCTTTTAAACATCTACTTTAAATCCAACCAAATTGATACAAAAATACAAGAAAAATTAGAATTGGGCTTAAATATCTTATTAATAAACCAAACACCTTTTTAGAAGAAGATGATTCGAGAATTGTGTTTCCAAAATATACTGATTCAGAATTTCCTTTTAATAAATTTTTGACAACTTCATCTACTCCCCAAACATATCCTGCAAAAATAGCAATAAAAAATCCACCAAGAGGTAGTAATATATTAGAAGCAAGATAATCTGCAGTATCAAAGAAAGTGAATGCCTTTCCTTGAACTAATATTGTCACATCCTGAAGCACATTAAAAGATAATGCACATGGAATAGCAGCGAAATAAACTAATGCACCCATAATTAAAGTTGCTTTTTTTCTAGAATATCTCATTTCATCCACTAAGTAAGCAACACTAACCTCCAAAATTGAAATTGCAGAAGTCACTGCTGCTATTGTTAATAAAAGGAAAAATAAAAGTGCGAAAATATATCCTCCAGGTAATTGAGCAAGCAGTGGTGGTAATACATGGAAAACCAAACCAGGGCCTGCAGTAGGATCGTATCCAGATGAGAACACAACGGTGAAAATAGCTACTCCTGCTAATATAGCAATCAATGTATCCAAAAACGCCACCAGGTAAGATGCATTTACAACATCATCCTTATCTGACAAATAACTTCCATATGTCATCATTGCACCCATTCCTAGACTCAAAGTAAAAAAAGCATGACCAAGGGCAAGCAGGAAAGTTTTGGCATTAATCTTTGACCAGTCTGGATTAAATAAAAATGACATTCCTTTATCAGAATCCGGTAACATCAATCCTTGGAATACTAAAACCATTAAAATTATAAATAAGACTGGCATTAGAAATTTACTTGCTTTCTCTATGCCGGCTTTAATTCCAGATAATATGATAACAACTATCATAGCAAAAAAAATGGTATGGTACCCTACAACCCATGCAGGATTGCTATTCTTTAAATTGAAAAACTCCGCAGCAACTTGAGGTGTCTCAAATGAATGAAAAGTACCTCTTAGTGCCTCAAAAGTATAAGCCACTGACCACCCACCAACAATGCTATAAAAAGACAAGATTGTGAAACTAGCCAATACGCCTAATCCCCCTACATATTTCCAATGGGAATCACCATGTAAGGCTTTGAATGCTCCAACAGGATTTTTTTGTGTTGTTCTACCTAGAAGGATTTCAACATTTAGTATTGGCAATCCAATCATCAGGATACAAATAAGATAAATAAATAAAAATGCTGCTCCGCCATTCTCTCCTGCGATATAAGGAAATTTCCAGATATTACCCAGTCCGACTGCTGAACCAGCAGCAGCCAATATAAAACCTGTTTTTGAACTCCATTGTTCTCTATTGCTCATCGCTATCTTCTTCCTTCATCGGATCATTTTCTTTAACAACTCTGTCAAAGTCATCTAAATGGGCTTCCACAACTGCATCTAGAATTCCATAAAAATACAAACCTATAGCAATCCATGCAAATCGATTTCTTTCTCGCAAGTAATGATTGCGAGAATATTTGTCTGATTCTTCATAGTTACTATACTTTTCCCTGTTCTCATTAAAGCTCCATAAAGCCAATATTTCCCCAGCTATTAATGCATATCCTTTTATATTTTGATCATTGTATATCTGGCCAGCACCAGGAAAAACTAAAGAACGTTTCATCGCAGTTTTTGGATCTTTTAATTGTTCACTTTCAGAACGAAAATCCATTTTCTTTTGAGGGAATACAACCGAACTGATAAAAAAAACAAAAATTAGTATTCTGATTATCCTAGACATTCGATTTCTATTCTTGCTCCCATTGGTAATCCTGCTACCTGAATTGTAGAACGTGCTGGATATTCTCCATTAATTCTTTTCTCAATTTCGCTATTAATTAAAGGCGTGTAACTTAAATCTGTAAGAAATACAGTAAATTTTTTAACATCCTTTAAACTTTTATTATTATCTGACAAAACAGCTTCTATATTATTAAAGACTTGTACAACCTCATCTTCAACGCTAGCATTATTTAATTCTCCAGAATCTGGATCAAGAGGAATTTGCCCTGCAGTAACCCAATTATTCCAGCAATTAGGGCAACAGTCGCCGCTTAAATTCCTAAACATTGAATATGGTCCAACAGGTTTTGGTGCTTTTAATTTATTCATTACTATATCCTTTTAAAGTTTGCATAAATTTAATGTAGCTAATCCTATATTATCATCAATTTCTCTATAAGTTTTCTGATTAAAACTATGTAATATGAATTCTCCAACTGCTCCTACTTTCATCTCAAAAAGATGTCCTCCAAATACCTGCATATTATGATCTCCAATGGCAATATGAGCATGAATAAATGGTTGATTATCTTTTAATGCTATATTGCCTTGAAATGAAATTAATTCATGCATATCATCAAATAATTTATGGTGATATTTTTTTGCTTTAATATCATATATACCCATATCAATGTTTTTAACAGCTCCTATACCAGAAATTTGACCAGAATGTATATTATGATTGATACAAAAATTTGTAAGTGTATCCATCACTTTTTCTTCTTTTTCTACATACACCATATATGAATTATCAATTTGTTGAAATTCCATTAAATCTTCTTTAATTCATTTTTTATTATTTCATCAATAACAGATTGAATTTGATCTAAAGAAAATTCTGAAGATGTGCCAGCCATAGCAAAATCATCTTTACCGCCACCGCCTCCACCTAACTTTTCAGCAATACACTTTGCTAGATAACCAGCAGATAATGATTTTCCAATCAAATCCTTCGATACACTAACTGATATCGTTTTATTTTCATTAATAGACGTTGAAAAAACTGCGATACCTGACTTAAACTTT
>CAJWPX010000022.1 GCA_913045065.1 uncultured Fidelibacterota bacterium
TAAAAGAAATTCAAAAAGATACAAATCAAAAAGGTTTTTTATTAGCAAAGTTTGATGATCTTCTCACTTGGGCAAGAACAGGCTCATTGTGGCCAATGACTTTTGGGTTAGCATGTTGTGGAGTTGAGATGATGCATTCTTATATGAGTAGATACGATCTTGATAGATATGGAGTAATTCCTAGAGCTAGTCCTCGTCAATCTGATGTTATGATTGTAGCAGGAACTCTAACCAATAAAATGGCGCCAGCTCTCCGTAAAGTCTATGATCAAATGCCAGAACCACGTTGGGTAATTTCTATGGGTTCATGTGCTAATGGGGGAGGATATTATCATTACTCTTATTCAGTTGTTAGAGGTTGTGATAGAATTGTTCCAGTAGATATCTATGTTCCTGGATGCCCTCCAACTGCTGAAGCACTAGTTTATGGCATTCTTCAACTTCAAAAAAAAATTAAAAGAAAGAATGCTGACAACAAACAATAATGAACAAGATCATTGATATCAAAGAGATTATATCAAAAGAATCAAATATTAACCTCAATTTTTATGAGAATGATAAATATTTGGGCATATTAGTTAAAAATAAAAATGACTTATTTTCTATTATAAAATTTTTAAGAGATAGTGAAAAATTATTATTTAATCAACTTATTGATATAACTGCAATTGATTATCCTTCAAGAGAATTAAGATTTGATATTGTATACTTACTTCTTAGTCTTACACTTAATCAAAGAATATTAATCAAAACTTCAATTAATGAAATTGACAATTTAGAATCAATAACTTCTATTCATAAATCTTCAAATTGGTATGAAAGAGAATGTTATGATTTATTTGGTATAAATTTTATCAATCACCCAGACTTACGAAGAATTATGACAGATTATAATTTTGAAGGACATCCACTTCGAAAGGATTTTCCATTAACAGGGCATAATGAAGTTCGATATGATAATTCAGAAAAAAAAGTTATATATGAAAAAGTAAAGCTTTCACAAGAATATAGAAATTTTGATTATTCTAGTCCATGGGAAGGATTAGAAAATCAATTAATTGGTGATGAGAAAGCTAAAAAAGAAAATTAGTTATGAAAGAAATAGAAATTAATTCTACTACTTTAAATTTTGGACCTCAGCACCCAGCAGCACATGGCGTACTGAGATTAGTTGTAGAATTAGACGGCGAAGTTGTTGAGAGAGCAGAACCACATATTGGACTTCTTCACAGAGGAACTGAGAAACTTATTGAATATAAAACATATCTTCAAGCTGTTCCTTATTTTGATAGATTGGATTATGTATCACCAATGTGTCAGGAACACGCTTTTGCTCTAGCGACTGAAAAACTTTTGAACATTGAAGTTCCTTTAAGAGCTCAATACATTAGAGTAATCTTTGCTGAAATTACACGAATACTAAATCACTTGTTAAATATTCCAGCATATGCTGCAGATATAGGAGCTGTGACTCCTTTTTTATGGTGTTTTGAAGAAAGAGAAAAACTTTTAGAATTTCATGAAGGAGTATCTGGAGCACGTTTTCATGCTGCTTACTTTAGACCAGGAGGGGTTCATCAAGATATGCCAAAAGGAATGGAAGAAAAACTATATAAACATTTCGACTCTCTTCCAAAATTTTTTGATGATTTAGAAGAATTATTAACAAATAACAGAATATTAAGGCAACGATCTGTTGATATAGGCGTACTAACAAAACAAGAAGCAATTGATTGGGGATGTACTGGACCCATACTACGCAGTGCTGGTGTAGCTTGGGATTTAAGAAGATCTCAACCTTATGATGTTTATAATAAAGTAGATTTTGAAGTTCCAGTTGGGAAAAAAGGAGATTGTTTTGATAGATATTTAATTAGAATAGAGGAGATGAGACAAAGCATTGAAATAATTAAACAATGCTTAAACCAGATTAGACCTGGAGAAATTGCAATTGATGACAATAAAATAACTCCACCCAAGAGAAATGACATGAAAAAATCAATGGAGGCGTTAATTCATCATTTTAAACTTTTTACAGAAGGATATAGGGTTCCCGAAGGAGAGACATATTTTGCTGTGGAAGCACCTAAAGGAGAATTTGGAGTATTTCTTGTCTCAGATGGTTCAAGCAAACCTTATAGATGTAAAATAAGAGCTCCCGGTTTTGCTCATCTACAAACTCTTGATCATTTATCCAAAGGTCATATGATGGCAGACATAGCGGCAATTCTAGGAAGTTTAGATATTGTTTTTGGAGAAGTTGATAGATGAATCATCCAGGAATGATTAATACAGTATCTAACATAAATTCTAATACATTTGAATGGTCAGAAGAAAATTTTTCTAAAGTTAAAACAATCATTGATAAATATCCAAGTGGCAAACAGCAAAGTGCGGTCATTCCTGTTTTAGATTTAGCACAAAGACAAAATAAAGGATGGTTAACAAAAAACATTATTGAAAAAGTGGCTGAAACTTTAAGTATGTCTTTTATTCGTGTTATGGAAGTAGCAAGTTTTTATTCTATGTTTAACCTTGAGCCGGTTGGAAAAAATTTCATACAGATATGCAGAACTACACCATGCTGGCTTAGAGGTAGCGATAAATTATTAGAAGTAGCTAAAAATGTTACAGGATGTAATTTAGGAGAAACATCTAAGGATGATAAATTTACTTTAGTTGAGGTTGAATGCTTGGGCGCTTGTTGCAATGCTCCTATGATTCAAATTAATGATGATTACTATGAAGATTTAACTGAAGAAAATTTTAAACATTTGCTTCTAAAATTGAAAGAAAATGAAAAAATTTCTACTGGCTCTCAGATAGGAAGACAGAGCTCGGAACCCAAGAGAAAATAAAACTTATGCTTAAAAAAGAAGATAAAATTTTTAAAAATTTATATGGTCATAATGATTGGAATCTTAAAGGAGCTCTTGATCGAGGTATTTGGGAAAATACTAAAAATATTTTAGATAAAGGAAGTGATTATATTGTTGAAGAAATTAAAAAAAGTGAGCTTAGAGGCAGAGGAGGAGCCGGTTTTCCTGCGGGTTTAAAATGGTCATTTATGCCAAAGGATTCTGGTAAGCCACATTATCTTGTTGTTAACGCTGATGAATCAGAACCTGGCACATGTAAGGATAGAGAAATAATGAGAAATGACCCACATTTACTTTTAGAAGGTTGCCTTGTTGCTGGTTTTGCAATGCGAGCACATGATTGCTATATCTATATTAGGGGGGAATATTACAAAGAGTCATCTAATTTACAAAAAGCTATAGAAGAAGCCTATGAAGCTAAATTAATTGGTCCAAATGCTTCAGGTACGGGCTGGGATTTCAATATTTATTTACATCGTGGTGCCGGAGCTTACATTTGTGGTGAAGAAACGGCCTTATTAGAAAGTTTAGAAGGTAAGAAAGGGCTGCCAAGATTAAAACCTCCCTTTCCTGCAGCTGTTGGTTTATATGGATGTCCAACCACAGTGACAAATGTTGAAACAGTGGCTGTGGCACCTACTATATTGCGAAGAGGATCAAAATGGTTTGCGAATTTAGGTAATCCAAATAATACTGGCACCAAAATTTTTAGCATTTCAGGACATGTGAATAATCCTTGTAATGTTGAAGAGGTAATGGGCATTCCTCTTAAAGAATTAATTGAAATACATGCAGGCGGAGTAATTGGAGGTTGGGATAATTTACTGGCTGTAATTCCTGGAGGAGCTAGCGTCCCACTAATTCCAAAATCAATTTGTGATACAGTTAAAATGGATTTTGACAGTTTAATAAAAGTACAAAGTGGACTTGGCACTGCAGCAGTTATAGTAATGAATAAGTCAACAGATATTGTTGAGGCAATAACCCGATTGTCACATTTTTTTAAACATGAAAATTGCGGTCAATGCACTCCTTGTCGCGAGGGAACAGGATGGATGTATAGAATTATGAAAAAAATGATTCTAGGAAATATTGATTCGAAAGGAATTGATCAATTGCTAAATGTTACTAAACAAATTGAAGGACATACTATATGTGCATTAGGAGATGCAGCTGCTTGGCCAATACAAGGATTAATGAGGCATTTTAGACCGGAAATTGAAAGAAGAATTAGTGAATTCAATAAAAAAAGAAAAGTAGCTTAATGCCATATATTACAATTAATCATAAAGAGGTTGAATTTGAAAACGGTATGACAGTAATGCAAGCATGCGAACTTGTAGGAATTGAAATTCCACGATTTTGTTATCATGATAAATTATCAATAGCTGGGAATTGTCGAATGTGTTTAGTTGAAATGGAGAAGTCCCCAAAACCTATAGCTTCATGTGCAATGCCTGCTGCAGAAGGGATGAAAATACTAACTAATACAAAAAATGTTGAAAATGCCCGTAAAGGAGTAATGGAATTTTTATTGATAAATCACCCATTGGATTGTCCAATATGCGATCAAGGAGGGGAATGTGACTTACAGGATCAGGCTTTACACTACGGATTTGATAAGTCTCGCTATGAAGAAAATAAAAGAGCGGTAAAAAATAAACATTTAGGCCCGTTAGTTAGCACCATTATGACACGATGCATTCATTGTACGAGATGTGTCCGGTTCTCTACTGAAGTGGCAGGGGTTGATGATCTTGGTTTGCTTGGAAGAGGAGAGAGTGCAGAAATAACAACTTACTTGGAAAAAACAATTAAATCAGAATTATCTGGCAATGTAATTGATTTATGCCCTGTTGGAGCATTAACAAGCAAGCCATATGCATTCAAAGCAAGACCTTGGGAATTAAATAAAACAGAATCAATTGATGTTTTTGATGCAATGGGATCAAGTATTCGCATTGATACATTAGGCAAAAAAACTCTAAGAGTCCTTCCTCGAATGAATGAAGAAATTAATGAAGAATGGATTAGTGATAAGTCACGATTTGCTATTGATGGATTATCAAAACAAAGAATTGATACCCCATATTTATTAAAAGACGGTAAATTAGTCATTGCTGAATGGGATGAAGTTTTAGTTAATATAACTCAAGAAATTTCAAAACGTGGCAAAGAGAATACATTAGCCTTAAGTGGCAAATTTACTGATATAGAAACACTTTTTTCTGCTAAATATTTTTTACAATCATTAGGTTCAAATTATTTTGATTGTCGTTATGACAATGTTCAATTCATAGAAAATCAAAGAGCAAGCTACTTATTTAATTCTTCTATTCAAGAGATTGATAATGCTGATGCAATACTACTAATTGGCACTAACCCAAGGTGGGAAGCATGCGTATTAAATGCTAGAATTCGCAAAGCTTACATAAACAATGATTGTAAAATAGGATTGATTGGAAAAAAACTTGATTTAACTTACAAGTATGTGCATCTTTCAGACAGCATTGAACATATTAATGATCTTTTAAATAACAATTCCCCTTTTTCTGAAGTGCTGAAAAATTCAAAAAAATCCTTAATAATAATTGGCAATTCTGCAATTAACTATCGTGACGGGAAAGAAGTATTAAATGTATGTTCTGAAATAGCAAAAAAATATAATGTTGCAAATAACAATTTCAATGGCTTTAATATATTGCAACAGGATATTTCTAAAGTAGGGGCAATTGATATAGGATTTTACAATCAAGATTTTGCACAAAACTTTGATCAAAATATAAAAAACCACATTAATAAATTTAATCCTGTTGTTTTTCTTTTATCAGGCGATGAGATAAATCATTCAATTTTAGAAGGCGCCTTTATTGTGTATTTAGGACATCACGGTGATGATCTAGCTCAATTGGCAGATATTGTTTTGCCATCACCTGCCTATACTGAAAAATCGTCAACATATATGAATATGGAGGGTCGAGTTCTTCAAACTACAAGATGCTACCATCCACTAGGAGTATCAAAAGAAGAATGGAAAATTTTTAGGGCATTAAGCAATAATTTTTCACAAAAACTTAAATTTAATAATTTATCAGAGCTTAGAAATGAAATATCAAATCTTTTCCCAGTTTTTAAAGAAATTAATAATTTGCCATCTTCTTCAAAACTAGAATTTGGTTCTTCAACCAAAATTGAAGATAGAGTTTTAGAATACAATATTAAAAATTTTTATATGACTGATGTAATAAGTCGCGCCTCTATCACGATGGCTAATTGCTCTAGAGAGATATTAAATAAGGTTGCATAATAATTATGAGCAATAGTTTTTCTCTGATTAATGACTTGGTTATACCAGGATTGATAATAGTAGCACAAATTTTTGCGATTATACTTCCTGTGCTCCTATCAGTTGCTTTTTTGGTCTATGCAGAAAGAAAAGTATTAGCATTAATCCAATTGAGAAGAGGGCCAAATCTTGTTGGTCCGTTTGGTTTATTTCAAAGTTTTGCCGATGCACTGAAGTTGCTTGTAAAAGAAAATATTATTCCAAGTAGATCAAATAAAATAGTTTTTTTAATTGCTCCAATTGTTACAATGGTTTTAAGTCTTGCTGGTTGGGCAGTTATTCCTTTTGCACCTGGCTGGGTTTTATCTGACATCAATGTGGGTATCATGTACTTATTCGCAGTTTCATCTCTTGGAGTTTATGGGATAATAATGGCTGGTTGGGCAAGTAACTCGCAATATCCTTTTTTAGGTGCGCTACGATCGGCGGCTCAAATGGTATCATATGAAGTTTCAATTGGTTTTGTAATCATTACTGTTCTTTTATGTGTTGGTTCTTTAAATTTG
>CAJWPX010000023.1 GCA_913045065.1 uncultured Fidelibacterota bacterium
TATAATTCAAGAAAAGGTTTTGTAGATACTGATAATTATTTTAAAGATCCTTGGAACCAAAGAGACATTAACGATTATATTCGTTATATGCATATGCCACCAACTATGACTAATGTACATCCAATGGAAGCAAATACGATCTATGATCGAAATCGTAATTGAAAAAGTTCTGCGCAATATCGCGCAACCAAATAGTGCTATCTTAGGAGAGAAAGTATCAGGGATTACTTCTAATTCAAAAGAGGTTCAACCTAACTTTGTTTTTGTTGCTATACAGGGTGTTAATGTCGACGGAAATCAATTTATTGAAGAAGCATTGAATAAAAAGGCTGTTTGTGTCATTAGTGATTCAAATGATGTAGAAGAAACAGATAGAATTATTAAAGTTGAGAATGCCCGAAAAGCACTAACATGTCTTGCATCAAATTATTATGGAAATCCTGAGAAGCATATAAAAACAATTGGAATTACTGGTACAAATGGAAAAACTTCTACTACCTTAATATTAAAAGATATTTTGGAAGCTGATGGTAAAAAAGTTATTCAAGTTGGAACGTTGGGGGTGATTCCAGATATTACCAATCTAAATCTTTCTCTTACTACTCCAGATTCTATATCTCTTTTCCAAATTTTACATCATGCGGTTAAAGAACAATTTGATTATGCTGTCCTTGAAGTGTCATCTCATGCACTTTCTCAGAATCGAGTGGATAGTATTGCTTTTGATGCTGTAGGGTTCACTAATTTTAGCCTAGATCACCTGGATTATCATAAGTCATTAGAGAATTATTTTAATGATAAAAAGAAACTATTTAACCTGATAAAAGATGGTAATAATCCATTAGTATTGAGTGATAGTAGTTATGGAGAAGATATTTGCAAAGATTATCCAAATTCTAAGAAGATATCTCTAAAAAATGATCAAGCAGACTATTTTTGTACAAAATTTTCTATTAATCAAGATGGTATTACTGGAACAATGGTTTCAGGTAATTGTTCTTTAGAGATTAATTCAGAATTAAAAGGGAGATACAACCTTGAAAATATTATTTTAGCTTCTTCTATTGCATTAGAGCTTGGGATACAGCCTTCCATCGTTGAAAAAGGGATTAATAATTGTAATTATATTAGTGGAAGACACGAAAATATATCAAAACCAGGATTTCCAGATATTATTGTTGATTATGGGCATACACCAGATGCTTATGTAAATATGTTGAGCTCTTTGAAAGAAATATATCCGAATAAGAAAATTAAGGTATTGTTTGGTGCGGGTGGCAACAGAGATCAATCTAAACGAACAGAAATGGCTAAGGCAGTTGAACAATTTGCCACCGAATGTTACGTAGTACCTGATAATCCAAGATTTGAAAATATCAATGATATTAATAACGATGTGGTAAAAGGGTTTTCGAAGGATATATACACAGTATTTGATGATCGTGAAAAAGGATTATTAATTGCTCTTGAACATTTAGATGCCGATGATATTTTAGTTATTTTTGGGAAGGGTAATGAAGAATTTCAAGAGATTAATGGTAAAAAACTTTATTATTCTGATAGAAAAATTATAGAAAGTTTTTATGCGAGTTGATATTCTAGAAACAGAGTTATTTTCCAGATATTTTTCTGATGTAATTGGTAAGAATGACCTTTTACCAGTAAATGGAGTTAGTACAGATAGTCGCGATATAAAAAAAGGTGATTTATTCTTGGCAATCAAAGGGGAAAATTTTGATGGATCTGAATTTGTTGGTGAAGCACTTTCTGCTGGAGCAACTTATGCTATTGTTCAATCTGGCGATGAAAATCATAATACTTTCCTTGTTGATGATGTTATATTATTTATCGGCAAAATTTGTTCTCAATGGATGAATGATTTTAACGGAAATGTTATTGCTGTAACAGGTAGTAATGGAAAGACAACAACAAAGGATCTTATATCTCATATTTTAAGTAAAAAAGGATACGATGTATCTAAAACAGAAGGCAATTTTAATACCTCTATTGGAGTTCCTTTAAGCATATTTTCTTTTCCACATAACGCTTCCCGAGTTTATGTTTTGGAGCTTGGTGCAAATAGATTGGGAGATATAGAATACTTATCATCAATGGTTAAGCCTGATATAGGTGTTATTACAAATATTTCTGATGCTCATTTAGAAGGATTTGGTTCAATTGAGAATATTACAAAAGAAAAGAAATCTATTCTTACTCATTCGAAAAAAGGATACTATAACGAAGATATAACTGAACCATTCCGAGGTCTTGTTAATCATCCTCTAGGAAAGAACAAAATTTTTCTGAAAAATGCTTCTATTGCTTGTAAGGTGTGTGAAGACTTTATGGTAGAAGAGGATTTAGTAAGATTTGATGAATTATTACAAGATTTTACTTTGCCAAAAAGTAGAGGAGAAGCATGTCTTTTATCCAATAATATTACTTTAATAGATGATGCATACAATGCAAATCCAGAATCTGTGAAAGCTGCTATTGATAATCTCCATAGCTATCAAACCGAAGGGAAAAAGATTTTTGTATTTGGCGATATGAAAGAATTAGGAAAAAATGAGATAAAATTTCATGAAGAAATTGCTGATTATTGTGAGGAAAAAATTGATACCATTATTTGTTATGGAGATTTAGCAAAAAATACTTTTAATGGTAGTAAAAACATTCCGTTAAGTTTACATTTCAACAGTAAAGAAGCCCTTTCTAATAAGGTTTGTAATTTGTTGGAAAAAAATGATATTGTTTTACTAAAAGGTTCACGAAGTATGGGGTTAGATTCGGTAGCAGAAGATATTAAAAATTATGTTCAATGAACTATTAGATCCGTTAAAAAATTTACTTCAATATATCACATTTAGTGCAGGAGCAAGTGCGATTTTTGCACTTTTGATTAGTTTTATTTTTGGTCCAATTATTGTTCGAAACCTTACAAGACTTCAAATTGGAGAATCGATCACAGAGCATGGTCCAGATAGCCATCATCACAAAAAAGGAACACCAACAATGGGCGGTGTTCTCATCATTGTTGCTACAGTAATACCTACCTTAATATTTGCAGATCGAAGTAATCTATTTATACAAATTATTTGTGTTTCAATGCTTTGGATGGGTTGTGTTGGTTTTTATGATGATTATTTAAAATCTATTAAGAAGAAAGCTGGAGGTTTGGCTGGACGTTATAAGTTAATTGCCCAATCTATTCTTGGTATTTTTATTTCATTTATGATTATTAATTCTGGTGTTTATGTTACTGATGGCGTAGATAATACTTATTTGACCTTTGTTCCATTTCTAAAGTATGTCTCAATTGATTTTCTTAATCCATTAATTTACACTTTATTCATTATTCTTGTTGTATCTGCAACATCAAATGCTGTAAATCTAACCGATGGACTTGATGGGTTGGCTACAGGATTACTCGCTATATCTGTAAGTGTATTTGGAGTTCTATCTTATATATCTGGCAGAGTCGATTTTTCTGATTATTTAAATATTACTTATATACCAATGGCAAGTGAATTAACAGTTTTTGCAGCCGCTCTTTTTGGAGGCTGTCTTGGATTTTTATGGTTTAATGCAAGGCCAGCATTAATCTTTATGGGAGACGTTGGTTCTTTGTCTATGGGTGCTGCGTTAGGAACATTAGCAATACTACTGAAGAAAGAACTTTTGTTAATCATTGTTGGTGGAGTTTTTGTTTTGGAAGCTTTGTCAGTAATATTGCAGGTAGTATATCATAGGTGGACCAAAAAGAAATATGGAAAACCAAAAAAATTATTCTTAATGGCACCACTTCATCACCATTTTGAATTAAAAGGCTGGCCTGAATCAAGAGTGGTGGTACGTTTCTGGTTGCTTGGAATTTTCTTTGCGTTATTATCTCTTACAACCTTTAAAATTTTATAGACGTGAGAAGAAAAACTGTTAATGTTCAAGTTGGGGATATGATGATTGGCAGTGATTATCCTATTAGAACACAATCAATGACTACTGTTTCAACTCTAGATACAGATGCAAGCGTTGATCAAGCCATTAGAATTATCAATGCAGGTGGGGAAATAGTCCGATTTACTGCTCCCAATATTAAAGAAGCTGAAAATCTAGAAAATATTAAGAGTATTTTAAGAAAGAAGGGATATAATGCTCCCTTAGTTGCAGATATTCATTTTACGCCCAATGCAGCAATTACTGCCGCAAAAATTGTCGAAAAAGTTAGAATTAATCCTGGTAATTATGTGGATCGTAAGAAATTTGAGATAAAAGAATATGATGATAAGACATATAATAATGAATTACTCAAAATTGAAGAACGTTTCGTTCCTTTGCTAGAAGTATGTAAAAAACACAATACTGCTATGAGAATAGGGACAAATCATGGTTCTTTATCAGATAGAATAATGAATCGATTTGGAGATACGCCTCTTGGTATGGTTGAATCTGCATTAGAATTTCTAAGAATTTGTAATCAACATAATTTTGATCAGGTTGTTTTATCGATGAAATCAAGCAATCCATTGGTAATGGTGCATGCATATCGTTTATTGGTCCAAAAAATGGACGAAGAAAGTATGTATTTCCCATTACATCTTGGTGTAACAGAAGCAGGAGATGGAATTGATGGTAGGATAAAATCATCTTTAGGAATTGGTTCATTGCTTAATGACGGTATTGGTGATACAATTAGAGTATCTCTTACTGAAGAGCCAGAATTTGAAATACCTTCTGCTAAAAAGATTATTGATAAAATTGAAATATCTAATCCAATTAGTAATAATGATTCAAGGCTATCAAGTTACCAAAAAAGAATTACTTCAAAGATACTCAATATCGGGGGAGATAGTGTTCCGGTTGTTATATCTAACTCTAATATTTTGTTTGAAGGAAATGGTCCTGATTATTTTTATAAAGAACACTTGATAAATCATAAAAATGAAAAATTTCCTTATTTTCCTTCGCTTAAAGAATATCGCCAATCAGAACATAAATCTGATGTAATCAATTTTGTTTCTTTAAATAAAGAAACTATTACTAATTCTATTATTAGTTCTATGCCTACAAATGTTGTATTTGTCTTTGATTTTGACAATAGCGTAGCTGATTTTAGATATATTTTCAATTTTTTTGAAGAACAAGATATTACTAATCCCGTCTTATTTAAAAAGAATTATGAAGAAGAAGATTTTGAAAGACTATGTATTGATGCATCAATAGATTTTGGCACTATGTTGTTAGAAGGAATGGGAAACGGTTTGTGGTTACACTCTGATATTCACCAAGATAGAATTAATGAACTTAGTTTTTCTATTCTTCAAAATACAAGGACAAGAATTTTCAAAACAGACTATATTTCTTGTCCATCTTGTGGAAGAACAAAATTTGATCTTCAGGAGACTACAGCATTAGTAAAAGAGAAAACAAATCACCTAAAACAGTTAAAAATAGCTGTAATGGGATGTATTGTAAATGGTCCTGGTGAGATGGCAGATGCTGATTATGGATATGTTGGGTCAGGTAAAGGAGTAATTTCTCTTTATAAAGGAAAGGATTTAATTAAAAGGAATATTTCAAGCAAGGATGCAGTTGATGAGTTAATTAGCTTAATTAAGGCAAATAATGATTGGATTGATCCTTCAATTTAAATTTGTCATTGTCTTGACGAAGTAAACTTTTATTAGTAATCTACCCCCATGAATATAGAAATACCTTATTTAGAGTGGCTAGAGCCTGTTTTAACCGTTGTTATCGGTGTATGTATAGGTTTCTTCTTTAAAACCTATCTATTCAGCAGATTAAAGAGTTTTTCTGATAAAACATCTTTTAAAGGAGATGATGTTGTCATAAACGCGTTTAATTCTATGATAATATTCTGGTTTTTCTTAGCATCTTTATCAATTGCACTTAGCAATGTTGAGCTTGGAGATCCTTATAATGTTTACGCATCTAAATTAATATTTTCGTTTTTAGTTATTTCAATGAGTTTAACCGCTTCAAAAATAGTCTTAGGAATGTTGGATGTGTGGTCAAAAAATAATAGTTCACTTCCATCTACTGGTATTTTTAAAGGATTAATTAATGTTTCTATTTTTTCACTTGCATTTTTAGTGGTTCTTCAATCATTTGGTATCTCTATTACCCCTCTTCTAACTGCATTGGGAGTAGGTGGTTTAGCTGTTTCTTTGGCGTTAAAAGATACTCTTGCAGATTTATTTGGTGGAATTAATATCCTTTTAAGTAAGACTATGAAAGAAGGAGATTATGTTGAGTTGAGTAATGGATATCAAGGGTATGTTAAAAACATTGGATGGAGATATACCACTATACAAGAAAGAGCAAATAATGTAATATCAATTCCAAATTCTGTTCTTTCTGGGTCTGTATCAAAAAATTATACTTCAATGGACGCAGCTTTTAGAGTTCCTATACAGGTAGGAGTTTCTTATGATAGCGATTTAGATCATGTAGAAAAAATAGCTCTTGAAGTCGCAGAAAATATTTACAATGAATTAGATTGTGTTAGTAAGGATTATAAGCCGGCAATTCGATTTAGAGAATTTGCTGCCTCAAGTATTAATTTCTTTATTTATTTTCAAGGAAAGAAATTTGGAGATCATAATGTTATTTTGAATGCATTTATTAAGAAGCTTCATAAGCGTTTCCAACAAGAGAATATTGAAATTCCATATCC
>CAJWPX010000024.1 GCA_913045065.1 uncultured Fidelibacterota bacterium
TTCATATGAGAATATGGTTGATTGGTTGCTAAGCTAAATTGAGGATTGAACGCAAAATCATTAAAAAACTGATCAAATAGGCTATCAAATGTATCTATTTGGTTGTTTAATGGTTTCCATTTTATTAAACTCATTTTTAAACTCCTTTGGTTTAATTGTTTAATTACATACATATTGTTACAATAATCATGCCAAAGGGCAAATGTCTGCATTATTTTCATACAGGTAGATATTTATGGCATATATTTATTTTTTAGACATAAAAACTATGCAAAAATGACTTACTATGAGCTTAGATTTTAAAAAAATACTGTCAAAAATTGATTATCCTGCCGATTGGGTGGGATTGCGTTATGTGGAAG
This sequence comes from uncultured Fidelibacterota bacterium, assembly GCA_913045065.1. Lineage (GTDB taxonomy): Bacteria > Fidelibacterota > Marinisomatia > Marinisomatales > Marinisomataceae > Marinisoma. The sequence continues at coordinate 363 of CAJWPX010000024.1, forward strand.
AGGTGCAGAATACGTTATCTACAAAAAATTCTGACGTTGATAGTATTAGAAGAATCTCTTCCAAAGGAGTTATGATTGATGTTCTTGTGGATGGTCAGTTTGCCTATTATGCAACCCCTTATTTAGATGAAGATCATATTTTACAAGCAATCAATATTGCATGTGATAATGCCAAGGTAGCTTCCAAGTATTCTATTTTTCAGTTTGATGGAGCAGAAGTTCGAAAAGGATACGAAGGAAAGTATCGAACAAATTGTTCTGATTCAGTGATGGATTTATCTATTGCTGACATGAAAGATCTTGCATTGACGGGAGCGAAAGCTCTGTTCCAACCCAAAGAAATTGTTCACGCTGCAGTTGCAATTGAATTAATTCAACGTACTACCAGGATTTATAGCACTTCAGGAGCCGATATTGATCAAAAAATGGATATTGCATTAATTGAATTATCATCAACAGCACAAAATAAATTGGATAGTCAAACTAGATCAAATCATGGAATGAGAGGACATTGTTATCAAACAGGTGCAGAATTTGTTAGAAATTATGATATAAAAGAAGAAGCTGACATTATCTCAGAGCAGGCTGTCGAATTACTTCTTGCTGATCAATGTCCAACAGAAGTAACGGACGTGGTTCTTGCTCCAGATCAAATGATGTTACAGATTCATGAGAGTGTAGGGCATCCTCTAGAATTAGATCGTATTCTTGGAGATGAACGCAATTTTGCTGGATCTAGTTTTGTTAATCTTACTGATTTTGGTTCCTTGCAGTATGGATCAGAATTAATGAACATTGTTTTTGACCCAACAATTGATAATCAATTAGCAACATATGCATTTGATGATGCAGGAATGCCTGCATCAAAAGAACATCTCATTAAAGATGGAATACTGGTTAGAGGACTTGGTGGAATTGAAAGCCAAGTACGATCTGGTGTTAATGGGGTTTCGAATCTTAGAGCTTCCTCTTGGAATCGTATTCCTATTGATCGTATGGCTAATATTAATCTATCACCTGGTTCATCGACAAGAGATGAGATTATAGGGAGTGTTAAGCGAGGAGTGTATATGGAAAGCAATCGTTCTTGGTCTATTGATGATTATCGCAACAAATTTCAATTTGGTTGTGAGTATGGTAGAATGATTGAAGATGGAAAACTGACAAAAATAGTAAAAAACCCAAATTATAGAGGAATTACCAATCCTTTCTGGAAAAGTTTACATATGGTGGGAGACCAAGACACATTTGAGATATTTGGTACACCGAATTGTGGAAAGGGAGAACCAAATCAAGTTGAACGTGTTGGGCATGCCTCTCCATTATGTTTATTTAAAGATATTCAAGTTTTTGGGGGAGTGTAATGAAAAAAGAAGTGTTTTATACATTATGCAGCAGGATATTTGACTATCTTAATTCAGATGAACAATTGACACTTTTTCTCGAGGGAGAAGACTCACAATATTTCCGTTTTAATGATTCTAAATTAAGGCAATCTGGCATCATAGAAGATTTTAACTTAACCCTTTCCTTGTACAACAAGAATAAGTGTTTACAATCCATGACAACAATATCTGCAGATTTAGATTCTTCAGTTCGTAAAATCATTCAAGAGATTGATGTTTTAAGATCTTCGCTTCACGCAACACCACCGAGTGATAATATTGTTTTTCCAGATAAGTTTGGTTCAGTAGAAGTGAATGCACTTGGCAATTTGCCAGAAAGAGATAATATACTCGATTCTCTGATGGGAATTATTGATAAAAACACCTTAACAGGTGTATGGAGTTCTGGAAAGATTTTCCGTGGATGTTGTGCCTCTAATGGAACAAAACACTGGTTTGAAAAAGATTCTTTTCTTTTTGATTTTTCTCTCATTGATAGAAATGAAAATATGGTCAAGATATTGTATCCTCATTCAAATTGGAATGAATCTGAGTTTCGTAAAATCTTTAGAGATGCTTCAAGCCAATTATCCTTAATGGATAAATCAAGAATGGAGCTAAAACCAGGGAAGTATAGAACATGGTTTGAGCCATGTGCTGTTGCTGATTTTATTGATATGTTTTCATGGAACGGTGTGAGTGAGTCTTCTATACGAAAAGGATCGAGTTGTTTTATCAAAATGAGGAATGAAAAAAAGAAATTATCTCCTTTATTTTCTTTGGATGAATCATTTACAGATTTAACAACTTCCTCATTTAATACAAGGGGAGAAGTGTCTAGTACCGTCTCAATCATTAAAAATGGTGTATTCGAAAATGCTCTTATTAATTCTAAAACAGCAAATGAGTATAATCTTGAGTCAAATTATGCTGAAGACGAAAATTCTTGGGGAATGGGGGAATATTTTCGTTCTCCATCTATGCACGGAGGATCCTTGCATGATGACGATAAATTAAAAGCATTAGATACAGGCTTATTTATGTCCAATATTCATTATCTGAATTGGAGTGATAATTTAGGAGGAAGAATTACAGGATTAACGCGTTATGTTTGTTATTGGGTGGAAAATGGAGAAATGATTGCTCCTATTAAAACCATGCGTTTTGACGATTCTTTTTATAATTTTCTTGGAGATAATTTAGAAGCAGTTGGAGAAAAGGTATTGGCTAGACCAGTTATTGATACTTATGACGGAAGAAATCCAGGGGAAACCAATTGTCCTGGAATATTAGTTAATGATTTTGAATTGACCCTCTAAATATCTATATTTCCACGTTTTTGGGTTGAAAATTGGCGTCGTACCCAAGCGGTCTAAGGGATCGGTTTGCAAAACCGCTATTCGTCGGTTCGAATCCGACCGACGCCTCAGGCAAATTATGTTGCCCGGGTGGTGAAATTGGTAGACACAAGGGACTTAAAATCCCTCGGAGCTTAAACTCCGTGCCGGTTCGAGTCCGGCTCCGGGCACATTTTAGAGGGATATTTCAATGAAGCACTTTGTTTTTTTTCATGGAATCGGAATTAGATCATTTTTCTGGGAGAGTATCAGACCTCTTCTTGACAGAGAAAATATACGCTATTCATTTATTGATTTGGATTTTACAACTATGGAGACTGGATTTAATTCTGCGCTAAATAGCGTCGAAAATATTGCCAAAAATCACCCTGATAGAGACATTATTCTGGTAGGACATAGTTTAGGCGGTCTTTTTGCAGGATATGTTGCTTATAAACTAGGGGAGAGAATTGATAAATTAATCATTGTTGCATCAGGGCTTTCTTCTCAGAAAAAGAAGAAAAAAAGCAATTTTATTAAAAAAAGATTTAAAAAAATGATGATGAAGCTAATGTTTGGTGGATATATGCCATATTGGGTTACTCAACCTATGTTTTTTACAGATCATACCCCTAAAGATGTTCAACGCCAACTTTGGACAAAAACTGTAAGAGAAGATCCAAAATTTTTAAAGGAATTTTTGAATTATCGTAATTCATGGCAAAAATTCTATGATAACCCTCATTTTAGCGGTCCCGATAATGTATTATGCATTATAAATGATAAAGATAATATCATACCAAAATATGCATCATTATCCCTAAAAGATCATTTAAATGCTTCCTATAAAATATATGAAGGCGCAGGACATAATGATGTTGTAACATCTAAGAAATTCAATCAAAAATTTGTAAATGATATCATTTCATTTTCACTTATATAAGGAGATAGAAGAATAACATAAACTAATACTTGAATTATAATTAATTCTTGGATTGATGTGTTATAATAGTTAATATTTGTCTAATGAGGCCATTCCATTTAGCGTTTCCAGTTACAGACTTAGACACTACTAAATCATTCTATGTTAATGTTTTACAATGCGATGTTGGAAGAACATCTGATCACTGGATTGACTTTGACATGTTTGGGCATCAAGTCGTAGCACATTTAGTGGATAATAAAGAAGGTATTGAGACAAATAAAGTAGACGGAGACAACGTTCCTGCGAGTCATTTTGGAGTTATTCTGACATGGAATCAATGGCATGAATTACGTGACCGTCTTATAAGTCATGATATGGAGTTTATTATAGAGCCAAAAATTCGTTTTAAAGGGGAGCCTGGAGAACAAGCAACAATGTTTTTCCTTGACCCTTGTGGAAATGCTTTAGAATTTAAGTCCTTTAAAGATGATAAACAGATTTTTGCAACTTAATAGAAAGATAAATTGAGCGATACATATATACCACACTGGACTCCTGAAATTTTTGGATCTTTTTGGTGGAATGGACTCATTTTTTCTATCCTTTTTATCTCTATAATATTGTTTATGGGGAGATATATGGATAAGAAAACCCGTCTTTATCTAACATATTCAATGGGAATATATCAATTGGTGTCGGCATTTTCTCCATGGTTGATTCCAAACGTTTTCAACGGAAAATTTGTTCTAGCTTCTGATTTACCGCTCGAGATGTGTGGTCTTTCTGGTATTTTAGCAGGAATTGTTATTTTTTATCGCAATCAAACCTTATTTGAATTCCTATATTTCTGGGGAATTTGTGGTTTTATTCATTCTATTATCAGTCCAGAGTTTACAGGAGGAGATCCGAGTAATTTCCAAGTATTTGATTACTATGTTGGGCATTCAATGATTTTTCTTGTTCCTGTATGGCTTATGGTGTTTATGGGGAGCAGTCTAACAAAAGGTGCTTTATGGAGAATTGCTCTTTATACCCAACCTGTTTTATTATTTGTAGGGACAATAAACTGGCTTGTTGGGGGGAATTATATGTATTTGGCTGAAGCTCCGATTGCAAATAATCCTCTTATATTAACAAGAGAATGGCCTTGGTATATTCTTCTTTTTGAATTCTTGATGATTATACATTTTATATTGTTATATCTCCCAGCAAAAAAAAGTAGCGTTTCCTCGACATGACGTTATTAATTACTTATTTTTGTTTAGCATTATTTCTTTCATTTATTTGTTCTTTATTAGAGGCAGTATTGCTTTCTACTCCAAGTTCTTACTCGTCAATCTTGAAGAGAGAAAACGAGAAAAGTGGACTTATTCTTGATGGGTTTAAAGAGAATATCAACAGACCATTAGCAGCCATTTTAACTTTAAATACTTTTGCTCATACAATAGGAGCAGCAGGTGTTGGTGCACAAGTTTTTCATTTGTTTGGGGAAGCTTATGTTGCAATAGCGTCAGGGGTATTAACTTTCTTGATTCTAGTTTTTTCTGAAATTATTCCTAAGACATTAGGGAGTACTTATTGGAGAGGGTTAGTTGGTTCTGCGGTACGATTTATTCAATTCTTAATTTGGGTAACCTATCCATTTGTTTTATTGGCTGAATTTATCTCTAATTTTGGTTCTGATTCTGCTTCTGTTACAAGGGAAGAAGTAATTGCAATGGCAGAAATGGGTGAGGATGAAGGTATTTTAGAAGAACAAGAAACCGATTTAATTGAAAACACTCTCCGTCTGAAAGACATTAAAGTTAACGACGTAATGACCCCAAGAAACGTTATATTCGCCCTTAACAAAGATATGACGGTTGGACAGGTCCTAGAGGAGCATGAAACCCTAGACTTTACCAGAATACCCGTTTTTGATACGAATTTGGACAATATGATTGGTATGGTGAACCGTTATAATATCATTAACCGTAAAGCAGAAGATCAATTTAGTACTAGAATGTCAGAGATTATTAAGGACATTCCGTGGGTAAATGAGAATGATTCCATTGATAAAGTTTTAGAATTATTTATTGAAAACAGAGATCATTTATGTCTTGTTAAGGACGATTTTGACACTCTTACTGGGTTAATTACCTTAGAAGACGCAGTCGAAACATTATTGGGGAAAGAAATTGTTGATGAACATGATTCTGTTGTAGATATGAGA
>CAJWPX010000025.1 GCA_913045065.1 uncultured Fidelibacterota bacterium
AAGGCAATTGTTAGTGAACTAGTGGATAGTCCTGAAGAAGTTGATATCAAAGAGGTTGAGACAGAAAATCAGATCATTCTTGAATTAAAAGTTTTTAAAGATGATTTTGGTAAAGTCATTGGAAAAAGTGGAAGAAATATTTCTGCAATTAGAACAATATTATTTGCTATCAATGCTAAAAAAGGCGGTAAGAAAGCAAGACTTGATGTAGTTGAATAAATTTTAGGTTATTAATAATGAATATCTATTTTATTACTCCATTTCCAGAATTAGTTGAAACTCTAATTAGAAACAATATTTCAAACCAAGGGATAAAGAAAAATCTGGTTAATATTGAGATTATTAACCTTAGGGATTTCTCAAATAATAAACACAAACAAATTGATGACGAACCTTACGGTGGAGGAAGTGGAATGGTCATGATGTGTGAACCTTTGTTTAAAGCTATAGAGCATTGTATTGATAAATCTTCCCATAAGCCAAAGATAATTTTCCCTTCTCCAAAAGGTAAAATTCTTAATCACTCAATTTCTGAAAGCTTGAGTAAAGAAAATTCATTGATTTTTATTTGTGGTCATTATAAAGGCATAGACCAGAGGGTAATTGATAAATATGTTGATTCTGAAATTTCAATAGGAGACTATATTATTTCAAATGGAGAACTTTCTTCTATGATAATCTTCGATTCAATTATTCGATTGGTGCCAGGAGTTCTTAATGATTTAAATTCAGCAATGACAGATTCTTTTGTTGACGATTTACTTGATGCTCCTTATTTTACGCGACCAAATGAGATTGATGGATTAAAAGTACCTGATGTACTGTTATCTGGTAATCATCAATTAATTGAAGATTGGAAAAATAGTAAAAAAATTGAGGTAACTAAAGACAGAAGACCTGATCTTTGGAAGAAATATAAAGAAAAAAACAAATGAGTAAAGAAGATTCAAAGAAAATTCCAAACTTTAAACCTGGCGATACATTGTCAATTAATGTCAATGTAAAGGAAGGGAAAAAAGTTCGTCAACAGCTTTTTAAAGGTACAGTAATTGCAAGAAAAGGTTCTGGCGTTGGAGAAACAATTACTGTTAGAAAGGTTTCTAATGGCGTGGGCGTTGAAAGAATCTTTCCTCTTCACTCTCCTAGTATAGCTTCTATCAAGGTTAACAAGGTTAACAAGGTAAGAAAAGCTAAGTTATACTATCTAAGAAGTCTCTCTGGTAAGGCAGCAAGATTAGCTGAAAAAAAATAAAGGACTACTCAAAGAATAATGTTAGTTAGTATGACAGGTTTTGGTTTTGGCCATTACGAAGATAAATCTGTTTCTATCGATGTAGAGATTAGATCTTTTAATTCTAGATATTTTGAATTGCAAACAAGATATTTTGACTTATCTGGAGAAACAGAATATAAAATTAGAAAATTTCTAAAAGAAAAATTAAAAAGAGGTTCTGTAACTCTAAGCATAAAAATTGATTCTAAAAATCGATTCAAAGTGAATAATCATAAGATAGAGAGTTTTCTTAAAGCCTATAGAGATATAGAAAAGAAATATAATCTAAAATTAGACTATAGCCAGCTTTTCTCTAGTAGCGATTTAGTTAGATTTTCTACATCAGATAAAGTTTTTGATAATAAAATCCTTAAAGCTATTAAAATAGCGACAGATCAGGTTATGGTGATGAGATTAAGAGAGGGAAGTGATATTCAGAAAGAATTTTCAAGATATATTGATATTGCCAAGAAAGATTTAAGCAATATAAAGTCTATTTACTCAAAAGAGCTTGACAAATTGACTAGCAAAAAGAATACTTCTAATTCTAGGATTGAAGAAATTGAAAAATTAGATGTTACAGAGGAAATAGACAGAGCAAAGAGTCATTTTAATCAGATAGAATTATCAATTAAATCGAAAGAATTTTCTGGAAAAAAGATTAATTTTATTCTTCAGGAAATAAATAGAGAATCAAATACAATTTTATCAAAATTTTTAAATAAAAAAATTGCAAAATACGCTATCAGTCTTAAAATTCAGACAGAAAAGTTAAGAGAACAAATAAACAATATATTATGAAACTTCTTTTTACGCTATCAGGCTCTTCCGGATCTGGAAAAACAACTTTACTAGATTTATTGTCTCGTGATTTGGCTATAAATATTTCAGTCTCCTATACAACTAGAGAGAAGAGAGAATATGAAGTTGATGGCCTTCACTATTATTTTGTTTCAAAAGATGAATTTGATAGCCTTATTAATAATGATATGTTTATTGAATATGAGAATGTTCATGGTGATTTATATGGTACAACAAAAGAAGAAGTGGAGCATTATCTCTCTGAAAGGAAACCGCTATTTTTAGAATTGGATGTTAAAGGTGCATTAAATTTAAAGAAGATATATCCAGAAGATGTTGTTTCTATATTTTTATCAGCTCCAAATTTTAATGAATTAGAAAATAGACTGATTCATAGATCATCAGAGTCAGAAGAAGAGATTGAAAAGAGATTAAGTAGGTTTTCTGAAGAGGAGAACCTAAAAAAAGAATTTGACTATACAGTTATTAATGATAACTTCGAATCCACATTTGAAGAGTTAAAAAAAATGATACTTTCAATGATAAAAGAGGATTAAAAATGGCAATTGGACCAATTTCTTTTGAAAAATTACTAAAAAAAACTGATGATATTTATGAATCAGTAGTTGTTTCTTCTCGAAGAGCAAAACAAATTCTTCAAGAACGTGTTTTGAAGCAAATAATTGAAGAGAATACTGAGTTTAGAGAAGAAGAAGAAGGTATTTTATCAGAACCAATCGTTAGAGAAAATATTGATTTTGATAAAGAAGAAAAAGTAACAACAATTGCTCTTGATGAATATCTTGAAGGGAAAGTAAGCTGGAAAAAAACAGAAGAATCGATTGACCAAAAATCTTAATGTAAAAAAAGAATATCTTTTACAGAATCAAGAATTATTTGGAAAAGAAATATTTCTTGATGTAATCCAAAAATCATCATCTTTCCCTAATCAATTAAATACATTTAAAAATAATATCTGTAATTGTGAAAAATGTGATTTGCATAAAAGTCGTACAAATTTTGTTTTTGGTGAAGGCGATAAGAATGCAAGCTTGCTTTTAATTGGAGAGGCTCCAGGAGCACAAGAAGATCTTGAAGGAAGACCTTTCGTTGGCAGATCTGGGAAATTACTTGATAAAATACTAAAAGCAATTGATAGAGATAGATTTAATGATACCTATATTTGCAATATCTTGAAATGCAGGCCTCCTGAGAATAGAAATCCATCATTAAGTGAAATTGATGAGTGCAAACCATATTTAAATCATCAAATTAAATTAATTAATCCAAAACTTATTGTAACACTTGGCTTGGTTGCAGCATCAACATTATTAGGAAAAGATTCTTCACTAAAAGATATGAGAAATAACATTTTTTATTATATGAATTATCCTGTTCTTGTAACTTATCATCCTGCTTTTCTGTTAAGAAGCCCGAGCTTTAAGAGAAATGCGTGGGAAGATTTTAAAAGAATTAGAGACTATATAAAGGATTAACTTGTCAGGGCCAAAAAAGATTGTTAATCTAGTTAATATAGCTATTTATATGATGTTGATAGCCTGTGGATAAATATTGATGAATAAAAAATAATATGGCTGAAAATAAAACAGAAAAGAATATTAATTTGCAACCTCAATCTCTTGAGGCAGAGGAAGCTGTTCTTGGAGCAATGATGATTGATGATGCTGCTGCTAATAAAGCAATAGGGTTATTAAAATCTAGTCATTATTTCTATAAAGAAGCTCACAAAAAAATATTTGAAGCGATGCTTATTCTATCTGAAGAAAGTAATCCAATTGACACCGTATCAGTTTCAAATGAATTAAAAAAGAAAAAATCTTTAAAATCAGTAGGCGGTCTGTATTATTTGACTGGTCTCGTAGACAAAGTTCCTACTGCTGCAAATATTGAAACCTATGCTTCTATTGTAAAAGAAAAAGGTATTTTGAGGGATTTAATTTCTGCATCTCATTATATGTCAAAAAAAGCGTTTGAATCAGGAGAAGATGTTGCAACCATTCTTGATGAAGCAGAACAATCTATTTTTAGTCTTACACAGCAGAAGGATAACAAGCTTTTTCAACATATACAACCTATCTTGACCCAAGCAATTCAAAATCTTGAGAAGATGCAGAGTAAGAAGGGAGCTGTTGTAGGTATTCCTTCCGGAATTATTGATTTAGATAATGTTACTGCTGGTTTCCGTAAAAGTGATTTAATTGTGATTGCAGGAAGACCATCTATGGGTAAAACAGCTCTTGCATTGTCGATTGCTAGAAATGCTGCTCTAGAAAGTAAAGTTCCAACGGCTATTTTTAGTCTTGAAATGTCAAGCGATCAGTTAGCACAAAGATTACTTTCTTCTGAGGCAAGAATAGATGGCCAAAAAGCAAGAACAGGTCGATTACAAACTGCGAGGTGGAAAGATGTTGTTATTGCTTCAGGAAAACTTGCTGATGCTCCACTTTTCATAGATGATACTGCCGCTTTGTCAATCTTAGATCTACGATCTAGAGCAAGAAGATTAAAAAGAGAAGAAAATATTGGATTACTTGTAGTTGATTATCTTCAATTAATGCAGGGGCCTAGAAGATCAGAAAATAGACAGCAAGAAATTTCTTACATTACCCAATCATTAAAAGCTCTTGCTAAAGAGTTAGACATTCCTGTTATAGCTCTCTCTCAACTTTCTAGAGCTGTAGAATCAAGAACTAATAAAAGACCTGTGCTTTCCGATCTTCGTGAGAGTGGTGCAATCGAACAAGATGCAGATCTTGTGATATTTTTATATAGACCATTTGTTTATGATGATAAAAAAGTTGAAGAAAAAGGGCTAGCATACTTAATTGTTGCAAAACAAAGAAGTGGTCCTACTAGAACAGTAAAAGCTACTTTTATTGATACTTATGCCAGATTTGAGAACTACACGGATTGGTCTGAATCTGAAAATGTGAGCTAGTTATGTCTTCAGATAAAATCGTTGCTTCAAATAATGATTTAATTAACCAAAAAAGTGTTGAACTTCTTTCAAGATTAAAATCAAATAAATCGAAAAAACTTATTAAAGATGCTTTGGAATTTTCTGTTAAAATGCATCGTGGACAAGAAAGAAAATCTGGACTCCCATATGTAAGTCATTGTATCGATGTTGCAAATATATTACTGGATTGGAATATGGATGCTACAACTATTGCTAGTGCATTGTTGCATGATGTGGTTGAAGATACCGATGTAACATTAGAGAATGTTAAACTGCTTTTCGGAAATGATGTTGCATTTCTAGTTGATGGGGTTACAAAAATTGATAATATTGTTTTTCAATCAGAAAAACATAAACAAGCTGAAAATTTTACTAAACTTTTTCTCTCTTTGGCAAAAGATTTGAGAGTGATTATTATCAAGTTTGCCGATCGTTTAAATAATATGGAGACTATTCAGTATTTATCTCAGAAAAAAAGAAAAGAAGTTGCAACTGAAACTAGAGAAATCTTTGTTCCCCTAGCTCATAGACTTGGAATGGCAAAGCTCAAGTGGAAGTTAGAAGATTTATCCCTTAAATGTTTAGATCTTAGAGGATATAATGAAGTGGATAAGAAAATTTTAGAATCTTCAAAAGTGAGTGAAAGTATTATCAACAATGCTATCAAGCCAGTTAAAAAAGAGTTAAAAAAATATAAAATTAATGCTGATATTTTTGGAAGATATAAATCTATATCCTCTATCTATAGAAAGATTAAATCACAGAGTAAAGGATTTGAAGATATATATGATTTATATGCGATAAGAATTATTGTTGATAAGATTGAAGAGTGTTATTTAACTCTAGGTGTTATTCATAGCATATATCCTCCTATGCAAGATCGTTTCAAAGATTTTATTGCTACTCCTAAAACCAATGGGTATCAATCTATACATACAACTGTTTTAACTAAAGACAATAAGCTTACTGAGATTCAAATTAGAACGAAGGAGATGGATAATACTGCAGAAACTGGAATTGCTGCACAT
>CAJWPX010000026.1 GCA_913045065.1 uncultured Fidelibacterota bacterium
ATGATAAAAATATTATCAATGAAATAAAAAATATTCAGAATGATTTATTTAATATTGGAGGAGAAATCTCATTAAATGATTCAAGTAAAAATCTTCTAAAAGATGATTCTTTATCATTTTTGGACAATAGGATTAAAGAATTAAATGCTTCGCTTGAACCATTGGAAGAATTTATCCTTCCAGGGGGGAATTCTTTTTCTTCAAATTTACATTTAGCTAGAGCCATTGCTAGAAGATCAGAGAGAAGCATTGTTGATTTATATATCAAAGATTTAGAGAATAACAATATCGTTAAATATTTAAACCGATTATCAGATTATCTATTTGTTTTATCTCGATTTTATAACAAGAAGAACAATATTGATGAAAATATGTGGAAAAAATAAATGGAAATAGATTATAAAAAAATAGAACATATTATATCTGAAAAGAAAAAAATTTTTATTTCTACACATATTAATCCTGATGGAGATAGTTTAGGCTCTGCTTTTTCTATGTACTATTATTTGAAGCAATTAGGAAAAGATTGTAGAATTATTAACGATTCTAATGTTCCTCAAGTGTACAGTTTTTTGAATAATAACAATATCTTCGAACAAGTTAACGATGATAATACGGCTTTTATAAAAAGCGCTGATTTAGGAATTATATTAGATATTGGTGATTTTTATCGCTTGGGAAAAGTTGCAAATATTGTTGAAAATACTAAAATTGAAACAATCAATATTGATCATCACCCATTAACTGAAAATGATTTTTTTACCCATAATTTTATTAATTTGAATGCATCTTCTGTTGGAGAAATTCTTTATTCATATCTTTCTAATATAGATAAAACTATTATCAATAAAGAAATTATGCTTGGAATTTACACTGCTGTTTTAACTGACACCGGTTCATTTAGATTTAGTAATACAAATCAGCTAAGCCATGAAATTGCAGTAAATGCTATAGAAATGGGTATTAATGTTTCAGAAATCTATCAAAATATTTATGAAAATTCTTCTGTCAGTAGAACCAAACTTCTTGGTAATGTAATTCAAAAATTAAACTTCGATTGTGATGGAGAATTGGTATGGTTTTTATTGAATAATGACATGGTTAAGGAAGTAAATGGTACAAATCAAGATTTTGATGGATTTAGCGATTTCTTTAGAGGAATTAAAGGCGTTGAAATTTCTTTAATGCTTTATGATTTAAAAGGTAAAGTAAGGTTAAGTTTTCGATCAAAAGGTAAATATAAAGTTAATGAGGTTGCAAAAAAAATGGGTGGAGGTGGACATCCCTTTGCAGCGGCAGCATTAGTAGATGGAAATTTTTCTGATGTTAAATCAAAAGTTTTAGATTTGTTATCACGATATATTAATAGTCACAATGAAAATAATATTAGCTAAAGATGCAGGATACTGTTTTGGTGTTCGAGATGCTGTAAATAGTGCATACGACACCAGCAAAGAGTATGGAGAAGTTTATATGCTTGGTGATATAGTGCATAATGAAAGTGTAGTCAATGACCTAGAAAAGAATGGTGTTAAAGTTGTCTCAAACTTAAACCAAATTCCGGATGATAAACCTGTACTTTTTAGAGCCCATGGTACTGCGAAAGAAGTATGGAAGGATGCAGAGAATAAAAAAATGAATATTATTGATGCAACTTGTCCATTGGTTCATGAGATACATAAAGAAGTGAAACAACTTGATAAAGAAGGTAGAAAAATTATTATCATTGGTGATCATGGACATGACGAAGTAATTGGAATTGCAAGTCAAGTTAAAGACGCAATTATTATATCTAATATTGAAGAAGCAGAGAAACTCAAAAAAACAAAAAAAGCTGGGATTGTTAGTCAATCCACTCAAACGATTGAAAATGTTCAAGATATTATTAATATTTTAATGACCAAAGTATTCGATCTACGTTTTGTCAATACAATTTGTTTTCCTACAAAACGTAATCAAGAACAAATCAAAGAATTGTCAAATATAGTTGATTTAATGATCATTATTGGTTCATTTACTAGTGCAAATTCTAAAAGATTAACACAATTGAGTTTTGAAAGGAATAAAAACACGCATCAAGTAACTAATGCAACAGAAATTGATGTATCTTGGTTTGAAAAAAATATAAATTCTGTAGGTATTTCTGCTGGTGCTTCAACGCCAGATTGGATAATTGAATCTGTCATTAAGAAGGTAAAAGAGATAACTAATACCGTTGATAGGGAAATAATTTATGAATAAAGATACTTTCAAAGTTAAAGTTGGGTTAGCTGAAATGTTAAAAGGCGGGGTTATAATGGATGTAACCAATGTTGAACAGGCCAAAATTGCTGAAGAAGCTGGTGCTGTTTCTGTAATGGCACTTGAAAGAATACCTGCTGATATACGTGCTGATGGTGGAGTATCAAGAATGAGCAATCCCCAAATGATTAAGGATATTCAAGCGGCTGTTTCTATTCCGGTTATGGCTAAGTGTCGTATCGGACATTTTGCTGAAGCTCAAGTTCTTGAAGCTCTAGAAGTTGATTTTATAGATGAAAGTGAAGTGTTAACCCCAGCAGATGAACATGCGCATGTTCATAAACATCCTTTTAAAGCCCCATTTGTATGTGGTGCTAGAAATCTTGGTGAAGCCTTGCGAAGAATTAATGAAGGCGCTGCTTTAATTAGAACAAAGGGAGAAGCTGGAAGTGGGAATATTGTTGAAGCGGTTAGACATATGAAAATGATTGTTTCTGAAATTCAACAACTTAAAAATTGTAATAAGAAAGAATTAGAAAATAAATCAAAAGAAATGAGAGTTCCACTAGACTTAATTAAATCTGTTTCTGAAAATGGAAAATTACCAGTTCCTAATTTTGCAGCAGGAGGAATAGCAACACCTGCTGATACTTCATTGATGATGCAATTAGGCGCTGAATCAGTTTTCGTCGGATCAGGAATTTTCAAAAGTGACGATCCAAAAGAAAGAGCATATGCTATTGTTGAAGCAGTCACTCATTTTGATAATGCCAAGGAGATTTTAAATGCATCTTATAAATTAAAAGATGCAATGAAGGGCTTAGAAATTTCAGAGATTCCTGAAGACCAATTATTGCAAAAAAGAGGAGATTAAAAATGATTGGAGTCCTTGCGCTTCAAGGAAATTTTTTCTCTCATATCCAAATCTTAAATAAACTTGGTTATGATTCAAAATTGGTCAAATCTTCTAAAGATTTAGATGATATTGATGGTTTAATTATTCCCGGTGGAGAATCAACAACAATGACTAAACTAATTGCCAGAGAAGATAGGTTTGTAAAGTCTATTAAATCATTTTCAAAGAAACATCCTATTCTTGGGACATGTGCTGGACTAATCTTAATGTCAAAAAATAGTTTTGATGATAAAGTGATCAATTTTGGTATTATTGATATTGAATCAGAAAGAAATGCTTATGGAAGACAAGTCCATTCTTTTGATACAAGGTTAGACTTAGATTACAATTCAAAAAAGACTTCTTTTATGGCATCTTTTATTAGAGCTCCTAAAATTTCCAAAGTGGGAAAAAATGTACAAGTAATTTGTAATCATGACGGTATTCCTGTTGCAGTTAAACAAGGAATGCATTTTGCTACAACATTTCATCCTGAACTACAAAATGAAGCGCTTATACATCAATTATGTTTTGGAGATGGATAAATGGATCTAAAATATTTACCCTATATTAAGTCTCCAAAAGATTTAAAGAATTACTCAAAAAAGGAATTAGAAGCTATTTCTAGTGAATTAAGAGAATATGTTATTTCAACTGTAAGTGAAATTGGTGGACATTTAGCATCAACATTGGGGGTTGTTGAACTGACTACGGCACTTCATTATATTTACAATGCACCTGATGATAAAATTGTTTGGGATACTGGACATCAAGCATATGCCCACAAAGTACTTACAGGAAGATTTGAATCTCTCAATACTATTAGAAAATATAAAGGCTTAAATCCATTTTTGAAGCAAAGTGAAAGTAAATACGATGTTTTTGGTGCAGGACATGCTTCAACATCAATTTCTGCTGCATTAGGAATCGCATCTGCAAGAGATTTAAATAACCAAAATTTTAAAGTTATTAGCATTATTGGTGATGGCGCATTAACAGGAGGTTTGTCATATGAAGCAATTAATAATGCTGGAAGTTTAAAGAAACAATTATTAGTTATTTTGAATGACAATGAAATGTCAATTAGTCCTAATGTAGGAGCTATAAGGAATTACCTTAGAAAGATTTCTACAAATAGAGTTTATAATTATGTAAGAAACAAGGTTGGAAAAATTTTAGGTAGTCTCCCAAAACAATTAAATTTTATTGGCACTTTTGTAAGAAGAGTTGAATTAAGCATTAAGAATTTCGTATTTCCTATTACAATTTTTGAAGATCTAGGTTTTAGATATTTTGGTCCCATTGATGGACATAATATCAATGAGCTTATCAATACATTAGAAAATATTAAAGATTTACCTGGTCCTGTTGTTTTACATATTATTACAAAGAAGGGGAAAGGATTAGATATTGCAGAAAATGATCCAGTTAAATATCATGGAGTAAAAGGACAAGATGGAAATAAAGATAAATCGATAACAAGTTCACCACCAATCTTTCAAAATGTTTTTGGATCTTTGTGTTGTGACCTTGCAGAAGAAAATGAAAATATAGTCTGTATTACTGCTGCCATGAAGGAAGGAACTGGTTTGGTAGATTTTTCAAAAAAATTTCCAGATAGATTTTTTGATGTTGGTATTGCAGAAGCTCATGGGACTACATTTGCTGCCGGTCTTTCAACAGGTAAAAAAATACCTATTGTTGCAATATATTCAACTTTTCTTCAGCGTGCTTATGATCAAGTTATACATGATATAGCAATCCAGAAATTACCAGTAATTTTTTGTTTAGATCGATCTGGTTTAGCGGGAGAAGATGGTGCTACGCATCATGGAGCATTGGATATATCATATATGCGCTGTATTCAAGGAATGACCGTTACTGCTCCTAAAGATGGAAATGAATTAAGAGATTTATTACACACCGCTATTGATAATAAAACTGGTCCATTTAGTATAAGGTACCCAAAAGATTCCTCCATTATATTTAATGAAGGAATTTCTGGAAAAGTTATTAAAATTGGTAGCTGGGAAGTATTAAATCATGGAAATAACGTAGTAATTTTAGCTGTTGGATCTATGGTTAACAAAGCTACTGATATTGCAAAGAAATTAGAAAATAATAATATGAGTTGTGAAGTTGTAAATTGCAGGTTTATAAAACCTATGGATGAGCATTATTTAAATAATTCTCTTAGAAATTTTTCTAAGATTATTACTCTTGAAGAAGGAGTAGTAAATGGTGGTTTTGGAGAAGGAATTGCTGCCTGGTTATCTGGTAAAAAAGCCAAAAATGATCTATTGAATATTGGTCTACCTAATAATTTTGTTGATCATGGTCCAAGAAAAGTTTTACTTGAAGAAGTTGGTTTAGATTCTGAATCTTTAACCGAAAAAATTTTGAATTTTATAAATAATTAATCATGAATAGAAAAAAAAATACAAGAAAATATAATTTTGATACTATTAGTGGTAATAAACTAAAGGAATACTATAGCTCTCAAGATAATGACATTAATCCTGGAGAATTTCCATATACTCGTGGAATTCATAGTAACATGTATAGAGGAAAAATATGGACAATGAGACAATTTTCTGGATTTAGCACACCTGAAGAGACCAATAAAAGATATAAGTATCTATTGAAGCATGGACAAACGGGTCTTTCTGTTGCATATGATATGCCAACATTAATGGGATATGATCCTGATCATGAATTGTCAGTAGGTGAAGTTGGTGTTTGTGGTGTTAACGTTTCTTCTCTCGAAGATATGGAAACATTATTTAAGGGTATTGATTTAGAAAAAATTTCTATATCACAGACAATTAATGGTCCTGCAATCATTTTATTTGCTTTCTATGTTGCAT
>CAJWPX010000027.1 GCA_913045065.1 uncultured Fidelibacterota bacterium
ACAACACGAGATATGAATGCCCAAAAAGTTGCAGAACGTTTTGCATATTTCTTTGTACAACGATCTGGCGGATTATTCCCACATGTCATTGTTTCCAATCTGCATAGAACGAAATTAGATCCCAATCGAGAGATAGTGGAAGCAGCACAAGGAAATTTAGGTGCCGTACAAGCATATAATGCTTATCATACATTTATTCAAACTGCAATTGATACTGTCGAAACATATTTTAATTCTGGAGTGTTATTAGATTTACATGGTCATGGTCATGATATTCAACGATTAGAGCTTGGTTATTTATTAGACTCCAATGATTTAGGCCTTGGTAATGTTCAAATCAATGCTCCAACATATGCTGAAAAAAGTAGTATTTCGCAAATTGCTTCTTTAAGTCCAGCAACTTTTTCTGAAGTATTAAGAGGACCTACAAGTTTTGGTGGTTTAATTGTAACAAAATCATATAGTTATTCAAGTGCTGGTAGTGGAAGTGATGTGTATACTTTTGATGCTGTACCAAGTACAACAACATCATCTCCAGGCACAGATCCTTATTTCACCGGAGGATACACAACTAGTACATATGCAGTTGGGGAAATCAATGTTATTCAAATTGAAGCTAATTATGATCGTGCACGTGATACAGCAAGAGGATATGGTGCATTAGGGTCGGCTATTGAAGAATCCTTATTTGATTTCTACAGAGAACATACTGGACAATCAATATATTAATTTTCTAACTGTTTAGATTTTTGAAGATATTTATTGGCGGCGATTGGATCTCCATCATTAAAAGATGCTCTATATGCTCCTTTGTAATAGGCTGAATTATTTGGATCCATATCAATTAAATCTTTATAATAGTTTAGGGCACTTCTCCATCTTTCTGATTCTTCTAGAGTTCGTGCAAGTCTAAATATAGCTTCGGTATCCTCTGGCGTTAAATAAACTGTTTCTTCAAAATGGTATTCTGCTTCGCTTGGATTACCCTTTTTGAGGTAAACAGTACCTAAATTAAAATGTAAATCAGCTTTTGCTTGATCCCCATCTGTTTGTTCAAGTGTTCTAAGAAAAATATCTAATGCCTTATCTAAATCATCTCTCCCAACATATACTGCTGCTATAGCTTTTAAAACACTAATATCGTTTGGATCTATTAATAATGCCCTTTCAAGATATCCAGAGGCTATATCTAATTCATCTATACGAGTTGCACACTCTCCAGCATTGATAAGAAGTCCAAGCATCTCATCGTCAGTACTGCCTTCTATTGTGAGTGATTGATTAATAAAATTAATAGTATTTTCTTTATCATTTTTTAAAGAATGATACAGTCCAAGAAGAGCATGTGCTGCAGGTTGGTTTGGATCTAAAGTTTTTGCTTGATTTGCAGTTTTAATAGCCTGATCGATAAACATATATTGTTGTTCTACATCTACAGTCTGATTAATAATGGATATATAACCTGTTGCTTTAAAATAAATGAGCTGAAAACTTCTAGCCAATGAAGCAGTAATTGCAGTTTGAATTGGTATTTTATTATCGTTTCTAGTTGGCCTAATTTTTACTTTCTCTGGAGCGGTACTTGCAAGATCCATGTATTGTCTTACCTTGGCCCAATCTTGACTTCTAACATAAACTTTATCTCCTAAATGAAAAGCAGCTTCCCATTTATCATTTGGATGTTCTACTGCTTTTAAAAGAAAAAATTCAGCTTGTTTCCAGTCTTTATCTTTGATATATACTTTAGCTGAATTCAAAGATTTCCCTTGAGAAAAAAGCAAAGAAAACATTACTATAAAAAGAAAAAGTTTTTTTGTATTACTCATCTAATATTCCTCCGATTGGTCAAAAGTTAGTATTATTATACAGCGATTTCAAGTTGTAAGACTAGATTGAAGCCATTTTTTTCTTAATGTATATTCTTCCTCTGGAAATGAAATAAGTCCCTTATGTGCAATATTTTCAATACAAAATGATGCCATCACTGATCCCTCTACCATGGCTTCTTTGATATCAGCTCCATTCATTAAACTAGATATCAGTCCACCAACAAAACTATCTCCAGCCCCAGTTGTGTCCATAACTTGGTCAACATAATATGCTGCAATAGAAAAATTGTCTTGGTTATTAAAAAATGAGGCACCTTCTTCTCCTTTTTTAATAATTAGACTTTTAACGCCCATATCTAGAATACACTTAGCAATATCATCGATTGAAGGATTTGAAAGTTTAGAGAGATATAATGCCTCATTATAGTTAATACATAACAAATCGGAACGATGCATAGTTTTTTTTAAATCTTCTAGTGTAGTATCAATATATAATTTGAATGTATCTAATATGATAAAAGGTTTTGTTTCTATTTGATCTAAAATAGCTAATTGTACTTTTGGTGATGTATTACCCAAAAGAAGGTATTCACACTGTTTTGATTTACCAGACAATACAGGCAAACAACTTTCAGCAATACCTGGATTAACATATAGCGTTTCTCTACTAGAAAAATCTGGTGCATATTCCCCGCCCCATGTAAATGTTTTTCCATCAGGAATCATTAAATCATCGAGGGTAATCGAATGGTTATCTAGTAAATTTAAATATTGATCTGGAAAATCGCTTCCAACGACTCCCACAAGCTGACACCCTTTCTTAGGGGTAGCTAATAAAGCATAAGCAGCAGATCCACCTAAAACATTGTCATAGGTTCCATATTTATTAATAATTTTATCTATGCTAATGGATCCAGCAATAAGTGTTCTATGTGATTGATTTGAAGTCATACTTTTTTTTGTTAAGATAGGAACTGGAATAATATGAAGAAAGAAAAAATAATATTGGGAATGAGTGGGGGTGTTGATAGTTCAGTTGCTGCACTACTTTTACAAAAAGATGGATATGATGTAGAAGGGGTATTTATGAAGAACTGGGATGATAAACATGCTATTTGTTCAGCAGAAGATGATTATGCTGATGCTTTATCTGTATCTAAAAAATTAAATATACCATTACATAAAATAGACTATACTAAATCTTACAAAAATAAAGTGTTTAAACAATTTTTAGATGATCATCTTGGAGGATTTACGCCCAATCCAGATGTTTTATGTAATAAAGAAATTAAATTTGAAGTATTTCAAAAATATGCAAAGAAATTAAATGCAAAGAAAATTGCAACAGGTCATTATGCTAAAAAAACGATAATTAATTCTATTAATTATTTAGAAAAAGCTACAGATCAATCAAAAGATCAAAGCTATTTCTTATATCAATTAGGCCAAAAAGAATTAAAAAATACTATATTCCCTCTCGGAGAGATACAAAAGAAAGAAGTAAGAAAAATTGCAAAAGAATACGGATTAATCAACTATAATAAAAAGGATAGTACTGGTATATGTTTTATTGGAGAAAGAAAATATAATGATTTCGTTGGTCAATATATAAATGCAAAAAAAGGGAAAATTGTTTCTATTGATGGAGATGTGTTAGGTACACATAATGGTCATATTTATTTTACAATTGGACAACGCAAAGGCTTAGGCATTGGTGCAAGATTGAGTGCAGCAGATAAACCATGGTATGTTGTCAAAAAAGATATCAAAAAAAATATTGTATCTGTTGCACAAGGAGGAAATCACCCAGCATTATTTAGTGAAAAAATTATTGTGAATACTGTTAACTGGATTTCCCAAAAACCAACTCACTTTCCAAAACAGTTGTATGCTAAAGTACGTTATCGTGATAATGATAAAGCATGTTCAGTTTTTTGTTTAAATCAAAATTCATATCTAGTTAAATTTAAATCAAAGCAAAAAGCTATTACACCTGGACAATCAATAGTATTTTATGACAAAAATAATATTTGTGTTGGTGGGGGTATCATTTCAAAAAGAGATATACCCTTCTTAAAGAAAACATTAGATGAATAAGAATTTTTTTATCGGAATACTCGCTGCTGGAAAAGGCGCAAGAATGAAATCAGATATTCCTAAAGTATTACATACTCTTGGGGGTAAGGCAATTATTGATTATGTCTTAGAAACTGCTTATAAACTTAATCCTGAAAAGATTTTTACTGTAGTTGGCTTTAAAAAAGAATTGGTTATTAATCATATTAATAACCCAAAGATAGAGTATGTAGAACAAAAAGAACAACTTGGTACTGGTCATGCAGTTTTACAACTAAGTAACAAACTCTACGGCAAGAGTGGACATCTATTAATCTTATATGGTGATGTCCCAAATATCAAGCATAGCACACTATTACCAATGGTGGATGAACATATTAAAAAAAATATAGATGCTACAATGATAACAGCAGTAGTAGAAAATCCAACTGGCTATGGAAGAATTATAAGAGATAATTCAGGAAATTTGATCAAAATTATTGAGGAAAAAGATTGTAATGAATCAGAAAAAACTATCAAAGAAATGAATCCAGGAATTTATATTTTTAAGATTTCAGAATTATTCAAGAACTTAGAGAGAGTTAAATCTAACAACGAATCTAAAGAATATTATTTAACAGACGTAATAGAACTAATCAATAATAATGGTATTGTTAAAACAAAAAAAATTGATAATCCTAAAGAAATCATGGGTATTAATACTATTAAGCAACTAGAATCATTTGAAGAATGAAATATTTTCTTAATTCTATTATTACTTTTTTAATTATTACAATTATGCTGTTTGGTTGGTCAATTTCAAAAAATTTTACTACAAACAATATTAGTAATCAGATTGAAATCAAATCAGAAGATCCTAAAATTAAGTTATTCGAGAACGAAAAATCTCGCACACTAAGAGTGGCCGTATTAAATGGCTGTGGTGAACGTGGCATTGGGGATCAATTTTCTTCTTTTTTAAATAATAGCTATGGATTAATCATTACTAGGACTGAAAATGCTAAAGATGAAGATGGAGAGAACAAATTTGATTACGAGAATACAAAGGTGATTATTATTAACGAAAACAATACTAATATTGAAAATATGTTAACAATCCTTGGAATGAAGATAAGTGATTCCAATATAGAGTTTAATTCAACCATTGATTTTGATGAAGATATTCAAATAATTGTTGGAAAGGACTACGCAGATTTTATTAACTTGAATAAATGACTACAAAAAAATTATTAAATGAGATTATTGGGTGTGCAAAAGAAAAAAAAGCTGAAGATATTTTAGCTCTTGATGTTTCAAAAGTGACTTCCTTATCAAAGTATTTTATTATCTGTTCTGCATCCAATACTATTCAAGTAAAATCGATTACGGATAATATTAGAGATAATGTGAATGAAAATGCTTGGCGAGTTGAGGGGTATGAACATTTAAATTGGGTAATAATTGATTATGTAGACATTGTGGTACATATTTTTTTTGATGAAATAAGAAAATATTATAATCTCGAACGAATTTGGTTTGATGCAAAAAAAGTAAATATATAATGATTGAGAAAAAAATAGAGAGATTTCTTTCTTCTTATTTAGAAAAAAAGAAAATCAAGAATACAAACTGGAGTATCACAAAAAATGTAAAAAAAGGATTCGGTGATTATTCATCAAATATCGCTTTAGTTCTTGGTAAAATATCAAAAACATCCCCAATAAACATAGCCAATGAAGTTTTAGATCATAATAAAGATAAAACACTATTCTCAGTGTTTATTACAGAACCAGGCTTTGTTAATTTTAATGTAGAACTAGATTATTATATAAATAATCTTAGTGATATTTTAAAAAATCAAAAAAAATTTGGAAAACCTACCGGTAAAACACAATCAGCTAATGTAGAATTTGTAAGTTGTAATCCAACTGGCCCACTCACAATTGGACACGGAAGACAAGCAATTTTAGGAGATGTAATATCGAATATACTATCATGGCATAACTATAAAGTGACAAGAGAATATTATTATAACGATGCAGGTAACCAAATGCAAATTTTAGCAGAATCTTGTTA
>CAJWPX010000028.1 GCA_913045065.1 uncultured Fidelibacterota bacterium
ACTGGATTTTGATTCCAATCATAATAAGGATCTCCAGAAGCAGGCCACCAAACATGATAACGCAATATAATCCATTTATCTGCAATATCGCCTGCATAAGTAGACGATGTAGGATCTAAATATTTGTTTAGAGTGTTGTTCTGAGGCATACAAGGACCACAAGTTGTTGATGTAAATAATTCTGTTATAATTTTCGTTGGTACTGGCTGTGTTGTACCGCCTGTGTTTCCACCAGTTTCTCCACCACCATCTGTGGTCGCAGTTACACTATCTCCTCCTCCTGGGCTACAAGAAAAAAGAGCGAAAGCAATTATTCCCAAAAATATATTTTTATTATTCATAACAAATCTCCTAAAGGTTTCCCCATATTTTCTTGAATTTAGTTCAAATTCACACTGTAATCAATTCTTAGTCCATTTTCAAATGGTTGGATATATCTGCAAACCCCATTTGTACAATCTAATCCTCCTCTAATAGACCCATAGAAAACTTCCAAAATATTATCTGATTTAATTCTGTATGTTAAGGCTACTGAATTCCATGTATTTGAATCAGAACTTGATAAAGATTCATCGCTATTGGTTGATTCTGTAGCAAGTGTTAGTGACCACGGTGCATGATTAACCGTAAATCCTAAAAAAATATTTTTTTGATATTCATCAGATAGTAAAGAAACGAATGAGGTTTCATCGTTCACAGTTAATTCAAACCCTTTTTTAGCACGTTGTAATTCTAATTGTACTTCGATGTTCCATAAATCGTTCAAAGTAACATTTACCATGAATGGAAACGTAATTGCTTTATTCACTTCAAATGATTCTGAAGTATTTGAATTAGCAAGGACAGCAAAGGTATCAGAAAAATAATCAAACCCTACTCGATAAGATAAAGTATGCGCTTCATTATACCCACTCAACTCAATAAACAATTCATCAAATGGATAGGAATCTTTATCGCTACTTGGAAATAAAGAATTACTATTTCCATTTGTGGTGGTTAAAGGTTCAGGTTCCCAATAACCAAATTCATTATGCCACCCTTTTGTAGAACTAGATTTTGTATAGTTCACTAATAAAGTTCGGTTCTCATCTATTGGCCCTATTAATTCTAATTCTAAACCAATTTCATCATTTAAATTTACTTGCTTCGAATTTCGACTTAACAATTTAAAACTATGCTGATAATAACCTGTTGGTGAACGCTGAACATCAAGTGCTTGTCCATAGTTGCTCAATATATTGTCTCGCATACTTGGATCCTTTACGTCTATTCGGTATCGCCTATAATTTGATGTTAATGCCCAATCTTTAATATAGTTTGTATTAGAAAGATAAATGCCATTTCCCTTATCAGTCTCTGAATCACTATTAACTTTGTCAAGCTTGGATTTTTTGCTAATAAATGACAAAAAGAAATCGCCATTGTCATAAGGTTTCTCAAAACGCATCCCACTCATAACACTAGATATTGGAGCTTCATCTTCTTCTGTAAATAATATGGAAAGACCCATGGTTGATCCTGGTAACTCAATACTGAAATCTGAACCATATAAGGTTTGTTTGAGAATATAATTTGGAACTCTTGGGTCATAATCACCAAGAAAAGTTGTACTTCTTCGAGGCTCTATTCCACCTGCAATTATACTTAATGCAATATAATCTTTCTCATATTCTATGTTTAATCCAACTGCTCCTGTATCAAAATCTAGATGTTGATAATCTACTTGGTTTAAAATAAGTCCTCTTCCCCATGTTTGATAAAATTTTCCTAATTCAACAGATAAATTCCTATTGTAGTATCCAAATAAAAAATCAGCTAATCCTTTCTGTTTAAGACCAATTTCAGGAGGATCGCCCAATTCTAAGTTAAATACAGCCTCAAGCCGATAATCAGAACGATTTAAGGTTATCCCAGTATTAAAATAGATTTCTTCGTACGTATAATTATTGTCACCATCGCCATAACGAATATTCAGATGGTTTGAATATTCAATTTGAGCAATTAAGCTAGTATAGAAAAAAACAAAAAAAATATATTTATTGATTGAATATCGCATCTAATTCTTTTTTGAATATGTGCTCATCTCCAGGAATAAAACCACGTTTTCGATAAACAATATTATTATTATCAACTATAAAAGATAAAGGAATAGGTTGGGCATTAAATCGTCTAGAAAGCTTCTGATTATAATCCATTACAACATGATAGATATCTCCCTTGAGATACTTCTTTGAATTCACAAAAGATTTTACTTTACTTACTTTTCCTGGATCATCTGTATTGATTAAGATTACAGATACTTTATCATCATATTCCTGAATGAGTTCACTTAAAACATCCATTTCTTTAATGCAAGGAATGCACCATGTAGCCCAAAAACTAACAAAACTAACATCACCAGTTAGTTCATGTAAACTGACGGTCTTATTGTTTAGTAAACGTACTTTTGCATCGGGAATCGTTGATTGTGCAAATACGATAGATAGAATTAAAAATACAATACTATATTTTCTCAATTTAATTCCTTTAATCCAGTTGCCAATCGCTTAATACACACCTCTTTTCCAAGCAAAACCATTGTATCAAAAATACCGGGACCGTAGGTAAGCCCAGATAAAACAAATCGAACAGGTTGGATAAGTTTTCCTAGAGATAGATTATGCTGATTCATTAAATTTTCAAAAACAGATTCTAATGTTTTTTTATCCCAATTATTTTCAATGGTTAATGCATTTAATAAATCATCTACAATTTTTCTGGAGGAATCATTCCAAATTGTATTTTTGACATCTGTATTATAAGAAATTTGACTGCTAAAGAATACTTCTGAACTCTCAATTAAATCTATTAATGTTTTTGATCGTTCTTTTGTTAATTTTAAGACATTTTTTTTATAACTACTTGCCTGACCTGTAGCCCAATCTGGTTTTAATTTCTCAATCTCTGTGATAGCAGTATCGATACTAGCATTTGCCATATGTTGACCAGAAATCCACAATAGCTTTTTTTCATCAAATACAGCAGATTTTTTTTGGACTTGTTCCAAATTAAATCCATCGATTAAACCATCAAGGTTAAAAATTTCCTGATCAGAGTCTGGATTCCATCCTAACAAAGAAAGATAATTAAGAATTGCCTCTGGCATATATCCTTTATCACGATATTCTTGAACATTGGTTGCTGTATGTCGCTTACTTAATCGTTTTTTATCAGATCCCAAAATCATAGGCAAGTGGGCAAATGTAGGCACATTGAATCCAAGTGCTTGATAAACAAGTATTTGTTTGGGTGTATTTGCTAAGTGATCATCGCCTCTAATAACATGGGTAATATTCATATCACAATCATCAATAGTTACTACGAAATTATAGGTAGGTAACCCATCTGATCTTGCGATGATGAAATCATCTAAATCACTATTATTTACCTTAATGTTTCCATACACCAAATCATCAAACTCGGTGGCCCCTTCAGGGATTTTTAATCGTACAGTAAATGGTTTGCCTTCATTAATCAATTCTTGTTGTTGTTCCGATGTGTAATCACGATAGGTTTTTGGAACACGAAATATTGCTTTCTTCTGTCCTGCCTCTGTACGAAGTGTATCAAGTTCTTCTTTTGTTAAAAAACATCGATAGGCTGTCCCATCATCCAGCATTGAGCTGACAACGGATTGATGGCGATCAAGATTGGAAGATTGATATACAATTTCATCATCCCATGGTAATCCTAACCATTGTAATGCATCGGATATCTGATCAATATATTTTTTTTCAGAACGTTCTGTATCGGTATCTTCGATACGCAATAAAAATGTTCCTTTATGTTTTTTGGCATACAGCCAATTAAAAAGAGCAGTTCTAGCACCTCCAATATGCAAATATCCTGTTGGACTAGGAGCAAATCTGACGATAGGTTTATTCATTGCGGAGGCGGTAGGATTCGAACCTACGAAGGACTTGCACCCTTGCTGGTTTTCAAGACCAGTGCATTCAACCGCTCTGCCACGCCTCCTAGATTAAATTTAATTGAATGACTTGTTTATATATAGTAATTTTTTGCGTCGCAATATATTGGATAAAAAACTAAAGAGAAACAAATGAAAAAAATAATTTACCTATTAATTTTGTGCAGTGCTATTTCTGCACAAGGCTTAGATTTAAGAGAACAAAAACTAACTCCAAAAAAAGGAGTTATGCCTAAAAAACAAAGGCTTGTTCCAGATGATATTCCTGCAACAATTATCTTGGACAGAAGAGACAGTATTCTTAAATGGAAAGGTGGATTAAAGTTTGCTGTCAGTAATCATTTAGGTACCTTAAAAATTAAACAAGGAAGAATTCTATTGATGAAAGATAAAAATTTCACAGGGGGAAGAATTGAAATTAATATGGCAACAATGACTAATACGGATCTAAGCGATCCTGGGAAAAAAGAACGTCTTATTGGTCATCTAAGATCTAAAGATTTCTTCGACATAGAACACTTCCCTACTGCATCATTAAGTATTAAATCATCCAAATTAATTGGAAAAACTAATGATGGATTATACAATGTCCAGATTACAGGAGACTTAACCATTAAATCTACTACAAAACCTATTACATTTAATGCAATCATCGACCTTGATTCAAAGGTAAAAAAAGCAACTGGAACCCTAACATTTAATAGAACAGATTTTGGTGTTCAATACCGAGCTGAAATGCATCTAGATAATCCTGATTCTTTTTGGAATCAACTACGCTCTGCTAGAGATACAACCAAAGATAGAGTAATTCGTGATGAAATAGAGATTGAATTTGAAATGAATTCTCTACCAGGAATGCTAAGAAAATAACCATCAAATATTAAAAAACTATAAATGGATAATATAATGATTGCTGCAATAGTCTTAATGGCTATTATTTCCATCATATTGGTATGGATTAATCTTCCAGGAACTTTTGTTTTTCTGTTATTAATCTTTTGTTTTGAATTTTTTCTGAGGACAACTTTTCATTACTTTATTGGTTTCCCAGAAAATTTTCTTATGATTATGTTGATTATATTTGTTGTAGCGGAAGCTATTGAATTCCTATTAAATGCTATTATGGTAAAACTTTATGGTGGAAAAAATTCGTCAGCTTTCTTGTCAATTATAGGTGCAATCGTTGGCGCCACGATAGGCAACTTGATATTGCCAATTATTGGTGCATTTCTTGGTCTAATTATAGGGGCATATCTGGTAACATATTATAATGAAAAAAGCTTGGGAGAAGATTCTGAAAAGGCAGCGCAAATTGCAAAAAGCACAACATGGAGTTATGTGCTTGCAAAATCGATGAAATCATCGATAATACTGATGCTTATGTTTTATCTAATTCTTAACTGAATTTATGATCCAATTAAACCTTTGAATATAAGATAAGGGATAATTATATAGAGTATGACATCTCGAATAAGATAATAGAGAAATAGAACTACCCCAACTTTCCATCCATATTTCCGAAAAAGGTCTTTCAATGCATACCATAAACCATGTTTTCTTGTGTTAGATCGAAGCTCATTTAATGCTTTAAGCATGGCCTAATATACCCCATTTAGTTTCGCAATTGCAATATCATATCACTCGCGGAGAGAGTGGGATTCGAACCCACGTTACGCTATTAACGTAAACACGCTTTCCAAGCGTGCGCTTTCAACCGCTCAGCCACCTCTCCAAAATTTAATTATTCTTTGGAGGATTCTTCAGCTTCTTCAGCTGAGTCTTCTTCAGGTGCCGATTCTTCGGCTGGAGCTTCTTCTGTTGGTTCTTCAGATGGAGCTTCTTCTTGAGTTTCTTCAGCTGGAGTTTCCTCTGCTGGTTGTTCCTCTT
>CAJWPX010000029.1 GCA_913045065.1 uncultured Fidelibacterota bacterium
ATTTGTTTATTTTGATTATTTCCAACTTGGGGAGATTCATTTTGAGGATTTTCATTATTATTATTCTCTGAATTATTTTTTTTATCTTTTTCGTTTTCGTTTTGATTTTTGTTTTGGTCAGAATTATTATTACTGTTATCGCTCTTGTCTTCCTCATTATCTTTAGAATCTTGATTTTGATCCTGTTGTTTTTCCATATTCTTATTCTTCTTAATCTTATTTTTCACAAATTCATAGTTTTTTCTTGCATCAGAGTCATTAGGATTTTTTAATAATGTATTCTTATAGGCCTCTAGACTCTTGTCTAATTGTTCATCCCTATATAATATATTTCCATAATTATAGCTTAAGTCAGATGAAAAATCCAATGAATCATGATAAGCTTGTTGGAAAATTGAACCTGCTTCTGAAGTACTATCCATGTTGGAATAAATAGTCCCTATATTATATAGAATATCTTCTTGAGATATATCATCATTATCCAATTGAATTAATGCTTTATAATATTCTAATGCAGATTCAATATCTCCATCTTTATACAACTTATAACCAACATCTTGAGATATTAAACAAGTTGAAAAAAGTGTTACTATAAATAATATTTTCATACTCTTCTGTTTCCTGTCGGTAAAATATAACTAACAAAAAGAAAAAGAATGGCAAAAAACAAAGTATATTGATACTTATAATCATAATCGGAAAATTCATATGAATTAATTAATGATTTTTCTCCAGTGCTAACGATATTGGCTATAGGATCACTTATAGATTCATTATTTGAAATTCTTAAAAAAGATCCTTTACCAATTTCTGAGACCTTTATTAGAAACTCTTCATTCAATTTTGTCATTACAAGATTACCTGAACTATCTTTTAGAAATATATTTTCTTTTTCTGCAATCACAGGTATCAATGAACCTTTAGTACTACCCACTCCAATTACATGGATTCTCACATCATCAGGCAAATTAGATTCTATCATATTAAGCGAATCATTGCTATGGTCCTCTCCATCAGAGAAAAGAAATACCATCTTTTCTTGTTGATCTTCTTCAGAGAATGAAGAAACAGAGGTCTCTAATGCTTGAGCAATAGCAGTTCCTTTTGAAGAAATTATGTTTGTATCAATGCTTTTAACAAATAATTTTGCTGCATCATAATCCATGGTCAATGGCAAATAAAGAAAGTTTGATCCAGAAAAAACTACAATTCCTAATCTGTCTCCTGATAATTGATTAATAACCTTATTGATTTCAAACTTTACTTTATCAATTCGTGATGGTTTGATATCTTCAGCATCCATGCTTCTAGATACATCTATGCAAAACATAATATCAATACCTTTTCTTTCAATTGGTTTTACTGTAATGCCCGTCTTTAACCCAGCAATTGACAATACCAATACAAACAATGATAGATAGATTAATATCTTTTTAAGTCTAATAAATTGAAAATTACCATAAGCAAAAAGATCTTTTGCAAATTCAGGATTAAAATTATTCTCACCAAAAATTGAATTTGATTTATTCATATAGATATGAAAAACCAATAAGATCAAAACAAACAGTGATGATACCAACGACAAAGTTATGTTTTCAAAAATCATATTATTCTTCTAAAATAAATTATACTTAACAACTCATAAAACAGTAATATTACAAACCCAAGACAAAGGAAGTACAAATATACTTCTCTATATTGAACAAAATAATTCACTGTAATCTCAGATTTTTCAAGATCGTTAATCTCTTGATAAACATCTGATAAGCTTTCTTTATCAATCGCTCTAAAATATTTTCCACCTGTCACTAAAGCAATTTTTTTAAGTGTATCTTCATCAACTTCATTTCTAATATAACCTCGATCAGGAATATAAGTAACAGCCTGTCTAGTCCCTGCACCAATGGTATAAATTCTAATATTATATTCGTTTGCCATTTTAGCAGCTGATATTGGATCTATTGCACCAGAATTATTGCTACCATCCGATAACAATATTATTACTTTACTCTTAGAATCGTTAGCGCGTAACCTATTAATTGCATTTGCGATAGCTATTCCGATTGCTGTACCATCATATTTCCGTTCAATAACCGTTACTTCGGTTAATAAATTATTTAAGACGCTATAGTCAACAGTTAATGGACATTGTATGAATGTTTCCTTTCCGAATACGAGAAGGCCAATTCTATCTCCATTTCTATTCTTAATAAAATCCTGAGCTGCTTGTTTTACAGCTTCTAATCGATTCGGTTTGAAATCTTCTGCTAGCATGCTACTACTTGTATCTAGAACTAAAATAATATCTACTACATCTACTGTAACTATTTTATCAGAACTAGATATTCTTGGTCTCGCTAAAGCGATAATCAAGAGCGATAAGGCAATAAAAAACAAACTATTTAATACAAAGATTTTGAATAAAGCTCCCTTATTAAAAAACAGTTTTAGAGCTTCTATATTGGAAACTTGCAATGAGGCATTTCTTTTAGAAAAAAATACTATTTTAGATAGCACTAAGAGTACTAGTAGAACTAGTAGGTATAAAAAGTTCGGATTTAAGAATTCCATCTATATTATTTAAACAGCCTTGCTCTCTCTAATGAATGCGCAAAACGAAACAAAGTTTCCTCTTTAAAAGAATCTCCAACAATTTGAAATCCGATAGGTAAATTCTTTTTTGTCTTTCCTCCAGGAATATTTAAAGCTGGAGAACCAATCAAATTGAATGGAACAGTAAACATATCAGAAAGATACATTTTCATTGGATCGTCTAAGTTGGCTTTTAGACGAAAAGATGGAGAGGAAGTGGTTGGAATAAATATACAATCAAGTTTTGAAAATAATTTATTGTATTCCTCTTTGATTAACCTTCTTACTTTTAAAGCCTTAGAATAGTATGCATCATAATATCCAGATGATAAAATGTAGGTTCCAGTAATTATTCTTCTTTTGACTTCAGGACCAAAACCTTTTGATCGTGATTGGGTATATGTTGTATCCAAGTTGCTAGCTTTTTCTCTAGAGCCATACCTTATACCATCAAATCGAGACAAATTTGAAGATGCTTCAGCCATTGTTAGTATATAGTATGTAGCAATACAGTATTTAAAGTATGGCAATTCAATTTCAACAAGATTTACTTTGTTTTTTTTGAAAAAATCTAGAATAATATCATAATTTTTGATGATTTCATCATCTACATTGGATAAAACTTCTCTTTTTAATATACCTACATTTTTAGGAAGACCATGTTGATGGTAATATTTTTTATTTAAAACTTTTTCCTTTGATGATGTGGCATCTTTTAAATCAAAACCAGCTATAACGCTGAAAATATCAACCATATCACTAATATTCTTTGATAATATACCTATTGTATCAAATGATGATGCATGAGCAACCAAGCCATATCTTGAAACTCTACCATATGTTGGTTTTAAGCCATAAATACCACAAAATGCGGCTGGTTGTCTTACCGAACCGCCTGTATCAGACCCTAAAGCAACATCACAGAGACCTTCTGATACAGCTGCAGCTGATCCACCGCTTGAACCTCCTGCAACTCTTTTTAAATCATATGGATTCTTAACAGAACCATATAACGAATACTCGGATGATGATCCCATTGCAAATTCATCCATATTTGTTTGACCGGTAATCGCAGCACCAGCAGAATATAGTCGATCTACTACGGTTGCATTATATGGAGACTTATAAGATTGTAAAAGATTTGATGCACATGTTAATTCTTCATCTTTAATTGCAATATTATCTTTAATGAGAATACTTTTACCATATAAAGGATCGTTAGAAGAGAATTTTTGAGATAAAACTTTATCAAACCTTGTTCTTATTACAGAATTGGTCTTGCTATCAGCAATTTTTTGCTTTTCAGAAGAAAATTTCTTCTTTAAAGAATTAGATGAAGACATTTATACTTATTCTTCGGAATCTTCAGATTTTCTTATTTCTTCCTTGGTCTCATTTAATGCACCACGGAATTCTCTTAATGATTTAGCAAAACCTCTTGCTAAACCAGGTAATCTCTTACCACCAAAAAGAAGCAAAAGAATAAGAAAGATTATTACTAATTCACCTGTACCTAAATTAAACATAAAAAAACCTCATTTATTTTATCTAAAGTATTTTAATAAATAATATGCAATAGAGAAACCAATAATACTACAAACATTAAACCTTAAAACAAGACCAAAATTGATTGCAAACATACCTAAATCTAACACTTTGGTACCCTCTCCATCCATCCAAGCAAAAGGAAACTCAAAAAAGGAAGTTAGAAAAAATACCTTAACAGCGCTATCATCAGGTAATAAAAATGTCAAAACTTGTCCTAAAAGTGTACCAATCATTGCACCAAATAGGAGCCCAAGCATTAATAATTTGAAATCTCTTTTAGCCATTATCGGGTTATTAAGTTAACTATTTTTATTTCTCCATCCCTTAAAATTTTAAACTTAATAGTATCTCCTGGCCTAACATCATTTCTTTTCAACACATTGTGAATGTCGTTCACACTTAGAACCTGTATATCATTCACTGCTATAACTTTATCGTTAAATTTTAGTTCTTGGTTATCGGCTGCGTTACGATCTATAGTTGAAATCACCATATTTGAATAAAAATATAATCCTGTCATAGCTCTTCTATTGATGTGTCCGTTAACTTTAATTTCTTCTGCAATGTCCATCGCATAATTGATTGGAATAGAAAAACCAAGATTTTCAGAATCATTTTGAACAAATGTATTAATCCCAACTACATATCCGTTAGCATCAACCAAAGGACCCCCACTATTCCCTGGATTTAGTGAAGCATCTGTTTGTATCATATTATCAAGAACCTTACCATTAGATTGGAGACCAAAATCTGCATCTACAGCACTTACAATCCCCAAAGAAGCTATTGGTTGATTATTGGCTGCAGCAAATAACTTACGAGGATTGCCTAAAGCCACTACAAATTCTCCAACTAACAAATTATCAGAATCACCAATTTTGGAATATGCAAAATTGTCTCCATCGATCTTTAACAAAGCAACATCGGACTGTTGGTCAAAACCTGCCAATACTGCATTGTATTGCGCTCCACCAGGCAATACAACAATAATAGAATTTCTCTGTACATTTATAACATTATGAGCATTGGTTAGAATATATCCATCTTGACTGATAATAAACCCAGAACCACTGCTAGGTCGCGCAGAATAACCCCAAAAATTTCTTACATCTTTAACGACATATAAACTTACAACTGATGGGCTAGCTTTCTCTATCGCTTTAGTAATAGCTGTATTTTTTGATTTATAAATCTCATTTTGGATATCAACATTTTCATCTGTTGTGTTATTACAACAAATAATTAGAAGAACCATTATAAATAGTATTTTAATTTTCATAATAAATTTTATTTAATATTAACCCATTAGCTGGTGCTTTAAAGATTTTTGCATCTTTAATAGGATCCTTTAATAAATCTGTAAAATCATTATTATCAATCTTTCTCTGACCACAAGCTATCATGGTACCCACCAAATATCTAACCATATGATGTAAAAATCTATTTCCTTCAGTAATATATAATAACTTTT